>VXZL01000565.1 GCA_009845505.1 Candidatus Poribacteria bacterium
CCAACAATGTGATCAATATTAACAACGTGCCCAACAAAGCATTCATCTTCGTCACTATAGATAATTTTAGCAGTATAGCCTCTATATGTCATTGTTTTCATGGTGTTATTCCTACTCGTTTTAGAAAGTCTCGGGCATCACGAACTTGATATTTGCTTGCCTCTTTTCGAGGATGGGGTCGATGAAATGTGACAGGCTCTCCCTTCAGTTTGAAAGTCACAGAAGATCCGCGTCCTTCCTTTTTTGTAGCACCGAGTGCTATGAAAAGCGATTCAATCCGCCGCCATTGTAGTGTAGCGGAGGTTCGTGTGCTAAAAATAGCCTCTAATGTCCTTTGGTGTCTTTTGTTTAAGTGTACATTCATACTGTAACCGTGGATGTGCTTTAACTCTTAACCTTACCATATACCGCTTGAAGTGTCAATCTAAAAACAAAATGACTCTAATACCAAACCCGATACACCGGTATCTCGAACACGGCACCCACTAAACTCCAAAACGTTCCGACCAGAAAATCGCCCAGAATCACACCAACAAAGAATGGTGCTGCCTTTCGATAGAGTCGCAAGCCTCCGAATTTGAGCAGAACCGCTTTGATGACCCAACTCACACAGACCGCACTCCAGACCCAAACCATGCCCGCAGATAAGCCGAGTGCGTAACCCGCCGGATGAAAAGGAAACCAGATAAACTGTCTTCTCAGAAACATTAATCCCAACGTGAACAGCGATGCAAACGCCGAGAAACTTAATCCTGTGCTATCTGTAGCATGCGATTGTTGCAACCACGGCAGCAGCAAACGTTCAAAGGTCTCAAAGCCTATACCGATAATATAACCTTCAGTTCGCACCGCACCGTGTTGATAGATGAGATGCAAATACGCCCAGAACGAAGCAGGGATCGCGACCAATAGCGCAACGATCATCGCAATCGCCATCTTTTTCTGTGAAACCGAGGCGCGCTCCGAGATTTTGAATCCCTCTAACTGACTCGGCATCGGGTGCGAGACGTTATCCCGAACATAAGGATACAAAAAAGAGAAAAGCGTCAAGTTCGCTGCACCAATCCGTCGCACGCCTAAAACTGAGACCAGCATCAGGGGTGGATGTGTCCAAATCACTTCATGATAAGGCACACCAACCGCCGCCCTCGCATAAGTTATGGCAATTGACATAAGGAAGTAGAGACACAGAAAGGCAAGAAGAATCCCAACAGACATACCCGCCTGTTGAAAAATAAAAACCAGAATCGCTGTGCCTACCAAGATGCCGAGCAGGGCAGTCCGATACTGGAAAGGTTCGTTTGTGGGAGTTGAAGGTTTTAAAGCCGTAGAAAACACTGTTTTGAGGTGCTTGCGACTGACCCATAAGATTAAGATACCGAGCGTCAACCACGCACCAACCCCTTGTTGGTTGTAATAAGGAAACCCCGGTAGCGATTTCCACCCACCCATGCTCCCTAAAATCAACTGAAATTTTGTGAACAGAAAGAAGAACCAGACCGAAAACGAGAGGTCAAGCGGCACAAAGAACGTCAAACCGATGACCCACGGATAAAAGAAGAGTGGCAGCCATCCGATAGTGCTCCATGGTTTTGTTGTAAAAATTTTCGCACCGAAGTCGGGGATTTTAAGAGGGATACCGGGAACAGGTGGATAGAGAGAATGAAGCCCGTTAAGGAGTTCTACTGCTGCACAGATGCTAATTCCAAGCCATAGCAACCGTCTTGAGAAAAAACGTGGGGTCGTCATCTCTATCGGGAGTTGTGCAATCGGATAACTGAGGCGTTCCCGTTCACTCCACTGTACACGTTGGATGCTATTGAAGCACATCAAGATAAAGAAAAGAACAAATGTAACAAACGACCAAAGCAGTGTGGGACCTATCCATGCTGATAGGTGTCTTGCTGTGTATAGGGTCGAATTGCCCTCAAAGAAACCTGTGAGCGCGCCTTTATCTTGAACTGTGAACCAAGATGGAATATATCTGTGGAACAGCGTTGCGTATTCGTTTTCAAAGGTAGCGAACCAGAACGGATGCGCCAGAATCCCCAAGATAAAGTCCATCGGGTTGTGTCCAGAGACGACACACAGCATAACCAACATCTGATAGACCAAGAGAAGTTGGGCACGACTCAAAGCGAGTTGTGGACGGATCCGTTTTAGGAGTGTGTTGAATAGTACCCCGAAAAAGAGATTGACAACCGGAGCTATGAACAGGGAAGCGTAGGCAGGATTCAGGGAGTGGTAGATACCGCTGACCAAGGCAATCCAATAGGAGTTGAGTAAAATTAGGACCACACCGATGGTGAGGGGCGGAAGAAGTGAAGTTGTTTCAGTTCCGATGTGGGGTTGATGTCTCTCTTCTGACATGACAACTTTCCGCGCACAAGCATCACTTCTGACTGAATGGTGTTGGGGATGACCGCGTCTTAACCTAATTCGACAGTGCCCCATTTTCGCTGCTAAAATTCGTTCTTATCAGCATATACCTTAAGCGCAACCCCTTTTTCAACTCTTAACTTTACCATATACCAGTTGAAACGTCAACTAAATATTTACACACCCTATTACAAACCACTTATCATCACGGAGAATCCTGATGAAAAAAGACGATGCTCAGCTGATTCACAGTGTCCTGTCAGGTGACGATACGGCATTCAGTACCTTAGTTCAAAAGTACCAAAAGACTGTTCACGCCCTTGCGTGGCAGAAGATCGGCGATTTCCACCATGCTGAGGAAATTACACAAGACACTTTCCTACAAGCATATCAGAAACTCGCAACGCTCAGGGATCCCGATCTTTTTGCAAGATGGCTCTGTGTCATCGCTAACCGGTTCTGCATTGATTGGCTGCGCAAGCAAAAACCTACGATGCAATCGCTGGATGACACGCGTATGGATATGGTCGAGGAAATCTCTTATACACGTTATATAGCCGAGCAGCACGAGACAAAATCCATAGAAGATTATTGTGAAATCGTCGATACTCTTTTGCAAAAACTCCCGGAAAGAGAACGCGTGGTTATGCCACTCTACTATCTTGATGAAATGACAACCAGAGAGATTGGTCGTTTTTTG
>VXZL01000645.1 GCA_009845505.1 Candidatus Poribacteria bacterium
GCTTTCAAATCGAGTTCAACTTCCGAGACGCAAAACAGTTTTGGGGGTTAGACGACTTTATCAACGTCAACGAAATACCGGTCAATACTGCTGCGAACCTGTCAATGTTTAGGGTTAATGTTTCTGCCAAACTCCGCGAGAGGTTCGGAGCCGAACATCCGAGTTTTGGCGTCTTAGACCTCAAAGCACGCTACAGAGCAGAGAAGTATTTACAAGAAACTTTAAAAATACTTCCGCAAAAACCTGAAACCATTGTTATTGACGAACTCGCTGAACATCTGGGCTCTATCGGGGCTATTCATTACACCTCCCCTCAAATTAGACCCGGATAATTTGGCGAAGGTATTGATAATTGGTACGCAGACCTCTTTAACCGAAGACCAAGAAAAAGCGATTACAACTACAAACAATATAATACGAGTTAGGCATGATTAAAAAAATTGAAATGAACAAAAGGTTAATGGCACTTGCAGTCTGTGTACTTTTTAGTATTGCGGGCACTGTTTCAGCACAACGGCTGATTTCGCTTCAGCCGGCACGCGCGATCGAACTCGCGCTACAGAACAACGAGGCGGTGAGAAAAGCGGAGAAGGTATTAGAACGCGCGAAAGCAAACCTCCGTGTCTCCAAAGCGGTTTACCTGCCGCAGGTGGGACTCACCAGCGAATATCAACGTCAAAGAGATGGTGATATTGACGAGCAAGACTATCTCACCCGCGCACAGATGAGCGTCCTCTTCGCGCAATTCGGTGAGATCCCTCAAGGAATTGACGCAGCACAGGAAGAAGTACGCAAGGCGGAAATTGAATACGAAGGTGCGAAAAAAGGGACCGTCCATGCTGTCCGGAATCTCTGGCACAATATCATCCTGACACAGGAGGAAATTGAACAACGCCGTGCGATTGAGGTTGAACTGGAGGAGAAATTAAGAGGCACGGTAGACAAGCATAAAGAAAAACGGATCCGCTTCCTGAGTCGTCTCAATACGGAGCTTGAGCTCTCGGAACAGCAGCTCGCGCTTAACGAACTTCAGCGCCGGTTCGATGTAGATACCGCTGAACTTATTAGACTCACTGGACTTGATCCACTCGCGCAAGTCGCCCTTTCACAAGCTCTCCCTGATGATGACATAACGCTTGATGACGCTGTCGAACTTGCACTCGTCAACAGCCTTGACTTGCGCGACCTCCGTGGTGATATTGTCCGGCAAGAACGTCTCGCTGCGGAGACAATCTGGAACCGATTTCCTGAACTCTCTGCTGAAGCGCGCTATAAGGATTTACACGTACTGTTGGAACAACATCAACAGAACCGGACCTGGGACGCAAAGGCACTCTACGATCCAGTGATATTCGACCGAGAACGAGATGTGTCAAGCGTTTTTGAGACGAGCCCGCGTACACAAGACGGATGGGAAGTCCGCTTCAACCTCAATATCCCGCTATACGATGGGAAAAAGACTGCGAACCTTCGCTCTGTAGAACTTGCAGAACTGGAACGCCTCCAGCTGGAATATACTGAAAAAACGAAACTGATTCGGGTCGCTGTCAGGCGGGACTACCGCGCCGTGGCGAATGCGAAAGAACGGATGGAGATCGAGGAGAAACGATTGGAAATTCGTGAGCAGCAGCTGCGGACAATAGAGCGGGTGCTCGATGAAGTCACGTTTGATATACCTATACCGGGCTATCAAGGTTTGACTTTTAACGATGCGTTCCAATCACAAGCGCAATTTACAGAGGCACAACGTGTGTTTTATCAAGCCCGCCGAGACTACGCACAAGCAAAGGAAAAACTCCGAGAAACAATGCAATGGATCGAATAATATATATTATGTGAGGATACTCGAAAGGAGAAAATATGAGCAGTGCTTCGACAACACACACTGAACTCAACCATTTCGATGAGCAAGAACTTGTCACGCTCGTTCAGAATGGCAATACAGAGGCGTTTAATCCGCTCGTACGGAAATACCAGCAAAAAATCTACAATCTGATTTATCAACGGGTTGGCGACCGTGAAACAGCGAAAGATCTTTGTCAGGAAGTATTTCTAAAAGCATGGCAAGCACTACCGCGCTTCAAAAAGCAGTCGGGATTCTATACATGGCTTTATCAAATTGCTGTCAATTGCAGTATTGATTTTATGCGCAAACGCAATAAGCAAATCCTTTTTGCGTGTGAGGCATTGCCGCAAAACGGAGACGATGTCCTTCCGATGCTCCAGCAGCAGCCGTCGCCTTGTCAAATCCTTGAGAAAGAGGAACTCGGGCATATTATCCGCAAAGCCGTACATCAACTCCCGTCTGAACAACGCCGGGCGTTTCGTTTACGCTACTTTCACGAACTCCCAATAAAAAAGATTGCCTCCCGTCTGGACAAGTCGGAGAGCACTATTAAAACGTCCCTGCACCATGCCCGTCAAAGACTCCGAAATATGCTGGGCCCTTACCTGCAAAACGAACTCCTTACATAAGTACAGGGAAGGGAAACTCGAATCCGTCGGTGAAGTTATCAACAGGGTAAAACCCGCGCCCCGACTGGGTTTATAGCACTTTTGGAAATTCGCTTAAAAGAAAGACTAAAAGATAAATTTAATTGAGAGATTAAAAGAGCCCCATCGGTCACCAAGACGTTTGAGAATTCGGGGGTTCTCCGAGAAGGCGGGCAGGTCTTTGATGCGTGCCTCGAGACGGAGACCCCACCGATAAGGAGAAAGTGTCACGAGAGACCTTAAGCGATGCGACAATGATAGGGTTTCGGCGGGCGGGCGTGGGCGCGTCGTTGTGTCAGTTGCGCGTGTTTTCGTTTTCGTGCTGTTGTTGATGCCATTCGTCAATAAGTTTCGCCTCGTAGTTGATCCAGATGTCCGTTTTTTTCCAGCGTGTGAGCGTGCTGGGTGCAACATCGAGTAGCATGGCTATATCCTGGAGTTCGTCTCCGTAGAAGTGAAGCCGACACGCTGCGATGATATTCTTCGGATTTAGGCTTTTGGGCATACAGATTGCCTCCCATCGACAACTGTCTTTTTTTTATTTTTTTACTATTCTATCATTATTTTGTAAAAAAT
>VXZL01000680.1:0-8683 GCA_009845505.1 Candidatus Poribacteria bacterium
ACACCACACCCGGTAGGTGCGGTTTCTAACCGCACCGAGCATCGCTGAAAAATAGCCAACCTTTTAAGAGGAATTATCAATTAGAATTGGTATAACATAAGAAAAATAGAGGAGTCTTACAATGGAAAATGCGACACTTGAAGATATTGTTCAACGTTTAGATCGTCTGGAAAAGATGATTGGACATGTAAATGAGCAGCTCTCTTGGATTGTTGAAGCATTGGTGCCAGATGCACCAAAGAATTGTGAAACTGCTCCCATAAATGCCACTAATGTCCAGAAGGACGAACAAGATGATAATCTGGGGGCGAAAGCAATTGAAAAAATATTGGAAGGGATGGGTTATCCACCTGATTTTAAACCGCGACCTCTCAAGGAAGTTCGCAAGAGTATAGTCGAGAGTGGTATCCGACCGGAGGACAACGAGTTTAGCAAGGCAATTATCGCAGAACGAGAGAAATAACCGTGTACTATTTTTATTTTGACGCGAGCGCGCTCGCAAAACGATATATTGAAGAAACTGGTAGTGATAAGATTGATTTTCTTTTTTCGAACGTCTCTTTGGAACGCTTACGGTGTTTGACAATTGGCGTGATGGAGGTCTTTTGGATTTGTGTCCGAAAGAAAAATGATGGGCGCATTTCGGTTAGCCAGTTTGCTGAATCTACAACCTATTTAAAATCGGAAATCGTTGATGCTCAATCCAACTTCAGAAAAATCTCAGTCCCAGACTCACTTGTCTGGGACTCAATGGCTTTAATCGAGACCCACTCACTCAATAGCGTTGATGCAATAGTCTTACGCTCCGCGTTGGACACTGCAGCCGAACTTCGTAATACAACGGATACCTTAGTACTTGTCGCCTCAGATCAACGACTTCTCAGAGCTGCTCGCAGCGAAGGATTGCAAGTCTTCAATCCTGAACTTGATTCACAACAAACACTTACAGATTGGATAACTTAACATAATGAAAGCAAAGATTGGCTTCGGTATAATCAGTTTCGCACACGGACACGCCAACGCCTACTGCAACCAGATGCGGTCCTTTGACGACGTTGAACTCATCGCATGCTGGGACGATAACACGGAACGCGGAGAAAACGCCGCGACGCAGTACGGCATGAATTACACACCGCATCTTGAAGATGTCATCAACCACCCCGATATTCACGCCGTGATTGTAACATGTGAAACGAATCGACACGCAGAGATGGTGGAAGCAGCGGCTGCTGAAGGAAAGCATATCCTCTGCCAGAAACCGATGGCACTTACCTTGGAAGATTGTGATCGGATTGCGGCGATAGTCGAGAAAACCGGCGTTAAATTTATGATGGGCTACCAGATGCGCCGCGACCCAGCAAATATCGCCATGAAAAAGTTGATTGATAGCGGCGTGTTAGGAAAAATCGGAGTCCTACGCCGCCGACACTGTATCAATGCTCTGTTTAGTGAAGCCTTCGTGACAGGACTCAGTCGTTGGCACATCGACTCAGAGAAGAACATGGGGATGTTCATGGACGATGCCTCACACGCCACCGATTTTATCCACTGGATGCTCGGTAAGCCGACAAGCGTTATCGCCGAAATTGATAACATTTTGACAGATGTCGCACCCGACGATACAGGATTGGCTGTCTATCGATTCGCCGGTGGCGAGATGGCGATTCTACTGAATACGTCTGTAACGCTTGCAGGTGAGAATACAACTGAGATTTACGGCGATGAAGGTGTGGTCATCCAGAACTATGGCGACGCGCCGTCATGTAACATACCGCGTCCCGAAGATGCTGTCGCGCTAAAGTTGTATACACGCGAGGAACCGACATGGAGAGATTTGGGGATTCCAATTCCAGATGGGCACGGGGAACGGATTGCTGGGGTACCGCGTCCGTTTATTGATTGTCTGAAGAACGATACTGAACCTGATGTCACAGTAGAGGATGGACGCGTATCAGTGGAGATGATTTTGGGGGCGTATCGCTCCGCACAAGAAGGACGGCGCGTCAGGTTCCCACTCTAAAAAGGACTTTAAATCACGGGCTATTCCGGCGCATGATACTCAAAATCTGACCTGTCATACCGGTCGCAGGCGGTTGTGCTGCGAGAAAAAGTGCCGATGCAACGACCTGCTCGGGTGGCTTCCACGGATCGCTTTCCGCTCTGAAAGTGTCTGAGTTTTCCCACGCTGGCTTTGAAAGTTCCGTTCTTACGGGACCCGGGATAAGAACATTGGCAATGATGCCGTCTTCCCACACCTCTTCAGCAATGGATTGCGTCAACCCGTGGAGTGCCGCTTTCGCAGCACAATAGACGCTGAGGTTCGCACGGCCAACTTGCCCCATACCCGAACCGACGTTGATAATATTTCCGCTACCTTGTTGCTGCATGATTGGCAGTGCAGCACGACAGCAATGCACAACACCCATCACATTAATCTGCCATCCCTGTTCCCACTCCTCATCTGTAGAATCTAAAAACCGACCTCTCGGATTGACACCGGCGTTGTTCACAAGTATATCTATCCGCCCAGACTGGTCAACAGTTTTCTGAACAAGGTTTGCCACTTCCGAACGGACTCGCACATCGGTTGGAACAGTGAGAACTTCGCCATTTTGCGCGGCTATCTCTGCAGCAACTTCATCAAGTTGTGTGATGCTTCGCGATGCAATAACGACCCGCGCACCTTCAGCAGCATAAGCAATAGCGATCGCTCTGCCGATACCGCGTCCACCACCCGTAATAATAGCGACTTTATCTTTCAGTTGCATGATTGATTCCTTCAAGGCGGCACACGAACACCTGTAGGAGGGGTTTCTAACCCCAGCTTCGAGTCTTCAGGAACAGGAAGATTGTTACAGAGAAACCTCTTAACTTATAACTTACAACTTATAACTCATAACCTGTGCCACATGTTAATGAGGCGTGCCAAATGAGAGCGACTCGCTTTAACCCGCCGCTCCAAGTCTTTTGCGAGACCCATCAGTAAATCGCTGCCGGCTTCCTTAGCCTTTTCTACCTGTTGTTTGAGTTGGTAGGTGCGTCCTGCCTTGAGTCGGTTTATTTCTAAACGCAATTGGCTCGCCGCGCGGTTGAGTTGCCCAAGCTCTGATTGCAAGGCTGCCCGTTTCTCAACGGCTGTTTTTTCATCTACATGTAACTCTGTTTCACCGAGGCTCAACCGCTCTAAGGTTTGGAGGTCCTGATCACGATACGCCCGATTGATCAAGGGCATTAATCGCTCACGGCGTTCCGCTCCCTCACCATCCATAGCCTTGTCGGGGTGGTATCGCTTGGCGAGTTTACGGTAAAGATTTTGCAAGTGTTTAGATTTCACCTCAGGGAGTTTGTCTTCTTGAGGTGTCGGTTCTGATGCGTCAGTTGCCTCGTATGCCTCTACACGCGCCCGGCTTGCCCTGAAACAGGATTCCACACGTGCTTCTATCTCTTTCTCGTGCACGTGCTCTCGGCGCAGTTGTAAACGCAGGCGATACTCTTTCGTCTCGAGTTCAACCTTATCGAGTTCGAGGTAGTAACGACTGATATGGGCATTGTAGCGACGCTGAAATACGTCCACTTCTGACTTAAGTTTCTCGACGGCTACTGTGAGTTCTTCTATCTGCGCCTGTTTCACTTCAATTGCGTCCAAAAGCTCGGCTATCTGTTTTTCATCAATGCTATTGACATGAATTAAGGCAGCAGGTTTCATGGGGGTTTCCTCATAAGACAATAAAATCAGATTTTACTGCCTTAAAGGCATGCGCGCCGAAAAGACGCGCTTACAAAAATCTTGATTTGCACACGCCAACGCACTTCGCTTTAGACATCTATTCGGCATCTACTTTTTCCGATACGTAATCCGTCCACGCGTCAGATCGTAGGGCGAAAGCTCCACAGTTACCTTATCACCCGGCAAAATCTTGATAAAGAATTTCCGCATTCTACCAGAAATGTGTGCAAGAATTTGGTGCTTATTGTCCAATTCCACACGAAACATCGCATTGGGTAAAGGTTCGATAACGGTGCCTTCAACCTCTATTTTATCGTTTTTAGACGGCGTTCGTTCCTCGTCTTCAGATTCTAAGCCAATATCAGCAGCATCGGTATCTCGTTGCTTTTTATATTTCGACTTCGGTTTCGGACGCTTCGTGTTCGTATACCGCGTCTGCGGCTTTCGTTTGTTTCTGTTTCCTGAAGGTCTTCGGTTCACAGTATAAATCTCCTTTTTTGTAGATACAGTTAGCAGTGTAAGGCACGAATATCTCACATCGTGCTCTTGGAAAGCACCTACGGGTCGGTGCTTTTATCGATCCCTCTACTCTTCGTCTTCCAAACTAAAACGTTTCCCCGCTTCAACAACAAGTTCTTGGAAGTAATCCGTGGCGCGTTGAAGTTCCGTTTCGGCGTCGGCTTTATCTTCACGTGTTGAAACCAGATCGACAGGCATCGTGCTGCCATCTACTTTGCGGAGTGAGACATACGCCTTTAAATAAACATCAGCGTGGCGTTCCATCACCTTCTGCATCAGCGGTGAAACTTCCGCTTCAAACATACTCACGTAAACTCGCGCCGTGGTAACCTCTGAACGGTAACGTTGGGCAATTAAGGGTTGAATGTGCATTTCAAAGACTGCCTTCATCTCGCGCGGAGGACCCGGCATCATCATAATTGTGGACGCTTTGTGTGTAACGCTAATGCACGGTGCCCATCCCGCCGGGTTTTGTAAGACGACAGCAGGTTCCGGTACAATCGCCATCTTCATCAACGCTTCGCTGATTGGGTCGTTTTCTGACATCTCACGGCGTTTCCGAAATTCGGCAATAGTCTCTTCGCTCACCACAGATTTTGTGCCAATCAACGAAGCGACGACCGCAACGGTCATATCATCTGGGGTGGGTCCAAGACCACCTGTCGTAAGAATGAGCGACGTTTCCCGTTCCACCGCCGAATTGAGTGCTTCCGACATCTCCTCGCGGACATCGCGCAGCATCGTAACACGCCGTAGCTCGCCACCAATCTGAAGAATTTGCTGTGCGATCCAGTGGGCATTGGTATCTTGAATCTGCCCAAGGACTAATTCTGTGCCGATTGAGAACAATTCAATTGCCACACGCTTCTCCTTTTTTAGAGTACTTCTTTCAGAAACTCAAATGCACCAACGCCATGGAAGCTATGTCCGGCTTCAAACACCTCAAGTCCTAATTTATCATCAGCGTCGAAATGTTTGAAAATTGCTTTTGCCTCATTAACCGCGAAGCGGGTGGCTTCAATCGGAAAAATCGTGTCTTCCGTACCCGATTCAACAAAGAGCGCACGCGGTGCGATGAGTCCGGCTATGTCGTACATTTCTGCATATTGTAGCACATTTGGTATGTAATTGTCTATACAATGGCTGAGACTCAGGATGCTGTCCCGAAATGTGTTAAAATAGCCACTCACGACAGCCGCTTTAACACGGGGATCAATCGCCGCGGTAAAGAAGGTCGTTGTGCCACCGCCTGAGATACCCATCACACCGAGACGGTTTGTGTCAATCTCCGGGCGCGTCGCCAAATAGTCAAATGCTCGCATCGCATCATAAACCCGCCACCCTACCATCGTTTGTCCGAGAAGGAGTGCTGCCCCCGCACTCGGTTGACAGGAGGAATTACCGCCGCCGCGCTCGCGCGCAATCGGGTCACGTCGGTGACCGAATCCGAATTGTTCGATCGCCAGTACAGTGTAACCGTGCGCAACACATTGGAGTGCGAAATCGTTTTGGTAGCCACCGTATTCTGATCGCATGCTACCATCTTCCTCAATGCCCACGATGTCGTCTACGCCGCGCCCATGTCCTGCGAGACAAAGAACCGCTGGGTTCGGTGCTGAACCGTTGAGATGCTTAGGCGTAAGCAGATAACCGAAGACAGCCATCTCTGGACGGCTCTTAAACTGCACCGTCTCACGGAAATAGGTCGGGAATTCGGACGATTCTAAAACTTCCGATGCTAAGGCACACGGTTCTCCGGGAAACCCACCGACCAGTTCGATAAGTTTTGCCCGAAGTTCCTGTTGCCACGCTTTCGCTTCAGTGAGCGTTGTCGCTTGGAATGCAAGGTGGCGCGGTGTATCACTGTATAACTGGTGTGAGAAGGCTAAGGTGTCTCTTTCATGTTCATGATACATCGTGTGTCTCCAAAGAGTAAAATGTTTGAAGATCGTTTACAACATTATCGATTCAACAGGTTTAAAACCAGCCCGGTCGCCATTTTTGGATAAAAATAAGTCGATTTCTGTGGCATTGTTGAACCCGCCATAGCCACGTCCAACACTTGTTCAACGGGTGTCGGGTTCATGAGGAGCGCAACGCTACCCACTCTGCTTTTTACGTGTTCAACGGCATCATCTGCGTAAGCCGTGTAACTAATATGTTCCGCTAATGTCTCAACCTGAAACATCTCTTTGATGAGAGTTTCTTGTACGAGACTTACGTCTAATTGCCGTGGTAATGTTGCGTGTGGAATTAATAGGTGATAGTTGTCGTCTGCCGTGTACATGCCGACAGCAGCTGATTTCCCTTTCAATGCCTCCAATTTTGCCATAAGATTTGCTTGCGTGTCAATCTCATGCACTTCAAATACTTCAGGCAATTTCGCAATAGCCCGCGAAATCTGATGAGGACTTAGATTATCTAACAATCGGTGAATCGCCAAGACAGCCAAACCGGGAGACTCCATCCGGACAAGGTTCATCATCATATAGCCGTAACCAGTCGATTCGGTGTTCGGCAGTTTTTGCGTCATTTCCTCCTGAAAAGCCAGCGCGGTTTCATAACGGTGGTGTCCGTCAGCAATCAGAAGCCGTTTCGATGAAAAAAGTTCTTGAATCTCACGATTGCGTTCTGTGTCATCTAAACACCACAATTGATGTGTACTGCCGAAGGTCTCTGGACAGTCAACTTCAGGGGAATATGCATCGGTGAAACTTTGCATAATCTGTTCAATATCGCCGCTCGGATCGCCATAAAGCAGAAAGATGGGACTGAGGTTCGCGTGGCATGCACGCATGAGATTAAGCCGATCTGCCTTCGGAGCGGCGTGTGTCTTTTCGTGCGGGAGGATGATTTTGTTTTCAAAGGGTTCGAGTTTGACGAGGGCAATCAGAGCACGGCGGGTGTAGTTTTTTCCGTCTGGCGCACTAAACGATTGATCGTAGATGTAATATCGCGGTGTTGGGTCCTGTACAAGTGTATCGTCTGAAATCCACCGGTTCATCAGTGCCGCGGCTCGCGTATACTGATTAGCGTCCTCAGTGTCATCTTCACAAGGTTGGCTTAAAATTAAATGAATGATATTGGCAGGATGGCGTGCTTCTAAAGTAAGTCGTTCTTCAGTTTTGATCACATCATACGGTGGAGCGATGACGTTCTCAATTTTGTCTATCTGTACTGTATTGTAACGTAAGCCGCAAAACGGTATAACTGTTGTTTCCATATTGTTTAACTATTGAATCGGGTCACCGCTCCACAATGTAAAGCGAAGACAAATTGTTCGCTAATCGCTCACAATTTCGTTTCACGGTGGTTTTCAGTCCTGTAACAAACCTTTCGTAACCTAAAACAAATTTTTTAAAAGAGTTAATCCCATAGGCGTGTACTAAAATAACGCTCGCCGAGATCGTTAAAGACTGTGACGATAATACCTTCCTGAATTTCTTGGGCGACTTTGTATGCCCCATAAAGGTAGCCACCCGAAGATTGCCCGACGAACCAACCCCGTCGAGCCAGTCGGCTACACATTTCATGCGCATTTTCAATCGTAGCCGGAATGCGATGATCAATTACAGATGCGTCGAGAATCTCTGGCACGATGTCATCTGGATGCCCCAAGGGTTTGAGTCCTTCGATCCCCGGAAACACCTCAGGCGCAATCGAGCAGACTTGGATATCTGGATTATAGGTCTTCAGGCGTTTGCCGACCCCTGTGATAGTGCCACCCGTTCCGACACCCGCGACGAAGTGCGTAACGTTCCCTCCTGTCTGTTGCCAGATTTCAACCCCAGTGGTGTCGTAATGTGCCCGCCAATTGTTTTCGTTTTCGTATTGCGATTTGAAAAAATACTTCTCTGGATCCGCTTCGTGGCGGCGGTCAACCTCTCGCAACGCCTCATCATAACCGAGGATGGCATCGGTATAGATAATTTTCGCGCCGTGTGAATGAATGCGTTTTTTTCGCTCTTCACTGGCGTTGTCTGGAATCACAAGTTCAACTTTATAGCCGAGAGCCGCGCCTATCATCGCGTAAGCGATCCCAGCGTTACCGGAACTCGAGTCAAGGATAACTTTTTCCCGCGTGAGTTCTCCAGAGGCAATCGCCTCCGTAAGCATTCTTAAAACAGGTCGGTCTTTGATTGAGCCACCAGGGTTGTAGGTTTCTATCTTTGCATAAATCTCGACATTTGGCAGCTCATCAGCAAAGAGATCTATTTTGGCAAGCGGTGTCTGGCCTATGATTTGAAGCAGTGGATACTCTGAAAGATTCACCTTTTCAGGCTTTCGCTGGCTCATGTAGCGTTATCTATCCTACCTTTTGTGTTATTTAGGACTTAGGCACTCCACTGGTAGGTGCGGTTTCTAACCGCACCGGCTGCGTCGTTTGTAACCGCATTCCACTGGTAGGTGCGGTTTCTAACCGCACCGGCTGCGTCG
>VXZL01000680.1:8693-10727 GCA_009845505.1 Candidatus Poribacteria bacterium
GTTTGTAACCGCATTCCACTGGTAGGTGCGGTTTCTAACCGCACCGGCTGCGTCGTTTGTAACCGCATTCCACTGGTAGGTGCGGTTTCTAACCGCACCGGCTGCGTCGGAATGGGTGAATTTCTTTTATGCTGCATAAATCCTGTTATTTCTTGAGTGTTAAGAGTTTTCTGAGTCGTTGGTGAAGCAGGCGTTGCATGTAATCCTTCGCTGCGGTGTCTGTTAATTGTCCGTTGAGAATAGGCACAACCTCAAATTCAGCTAATCTTAGGGTCGGATTGAGCCCGTGCAACGGTGGCAGCCAATCTCGGAATGTATCGAAAAAGGCGCGCTGTGCTGCGCGTCCGTTTGTATAGGGAAAGTCTGCAGTATTTCTGCGGAACCGAGCCGGTCCCTTTGCGAGTGCTGCAGCGTGGTGTTGATGGCAAAACTGGCGGTATGTTTGCAGCGCATAGGCGATTTCAATATCTGCTGGATAATGCTGGAATGTCCGTTCCCGGAATTGTGTAAAGTGTTGAAGTTCATCGAATTCAAAAATAAAGTGATAAGGCTCCGAAAAATACGCATCTGGGATCAGATAGCCATCCGCTTTCGCTGTTGTGCCTGCCCAATCCCCTTCCAGGGCAGTGTAAAGTGTCATCACGGCATCGTAATGTTTACCGAAATCTTCACGGCGCGGTTTATTGCAGAGCCAATCGAATTGTGCGCGGCGTTCTGCTTTGATGCCGATGACCTCCTCCACCAATTGAATGATACCTACTTCCAAGCGCATAACGTTCTCCAACTGTTTTCTCGAAAACGCTTTACACTTTACACAGGCTCGATGTCTAAATCTTTGAGTGTATCGCCATCTACAGCGTTAATCAAACTGGCGAGATAGTCCCGATCGCGTTGTAAAGCCTCCAATTTATTATCGCCGTGGACGAACTCTACCTCTAAGTATCCACTGTATCCAGCAGCACCTAAAATCTCAACGATTCGGGCATAATCGACAACGCCGTCTGCAATAGGACACCCTTTGCCGTTCTCGTCGAAGTTTTGAGCATGGACGTTTATGATGTGTGAAGCGAGTTTCTCAGCGGCAGTATGCGGTTCATCAGCATCAGTGCGGGCAAGCGGTTGATAATACGTTTGCAACGCTGGCTGGTTAATGCCCTCAATCGTTTCCAAAATAGTGGCAACACTATCGGTGAAGTTATTGTTATGCATTTCCAAACCGAGCCGAATGTTGCGAAAATTTGCCCATTGGGTAATGCTCACCAGTCGGAAAAGAATTAAGCGTTTATCAGCCGGCGCAATGGATTTTGAAGGACCCCCACCCGACCAGATTCTCACGAGGTTGGTTCCTAAATCGTATGCGACTTTAAAGGCTTCCTCGAAGTGTTTCTGATGGAGCGGCATCAGCGGATCCACATACGAACCGAACGCTGAGATCTCTAATCCCTTACGGAGTGCCATATCCCGAACGTTTTTGACATAACTTTCGTCGTATTCCGCTGGTAGATGCGGAGGTTTTCCCCACAACTCGATACCATTGAAACCGTAGTCCGCCGCGATATCAATAACCTCTTCCAACGGTTTTTCTTGGAAAGCGATGGTGCATAAACCTATTTTCATAGTTTTCCCCTAACGTCTATTTCTGTTTACCTAACGTCGGTTTTTTATTTAAATAGGATACCATAGACATAGACCGAATGCAAGGAAACTTTGCTACGATAACTGAAAATCGCTTGACACAGTTTAGCATATCCGCTATAATTGTCAAGTATTTTTTCCGATAGGTGCAAATAATGCAGCCAAGTGTTAGGGATCTTATCGCAATTGGTTTAGTGTTGATGCTCACTGTGTTTTCGGGATGTGCAACGGAAAAGCAGAAGCCGATCGAATTAAGCGTCTTCGCTGCAATCAGTTTGTCGGATGCCCTCGCTGAAATTGGGACGGCATTTACAGCGGAAAACGGTGTTAAAGTATTTTACAATTTCGCGGCATCTACGACCTTACAACGCCAAATCGAAAAAGGGGCACCCGCGGATG
>VXZL01000680.1:10737-17696 GCA_009845505.1 Candidatus Poribacteria bacterium
GATGTCTTCATCTCGGCGAGTCCCCGTCAAGTCGTTGCCTTGGAAGATAGTGGGAGGCTTGAAGCCGAGAGTCGCCAAAATTTGCTAACCAATCGATTGGTAATCGTTTCTGATGAAACCGAACGGCTTTCTGTGGATACACCTGCTGACCTCGCTGCACCTGAGATTTCGAGAATTGCGATTGGGCATCCAAGTATCGTACCCGCTGGGGCTTACGCCAAAGAAGCTTTAACACACCTCGGATTGTGGGAGACCCTACACCCGAAACTTATCTTCGGTGCGGATGTACGTGCTACGTTGGCTTATGTGACATCTGGGAATGTGGATATAGCCATTGTTTACAAAACCGATACAGTCCTCAGCGACTATGTAAGGGTGCTTTGTCAAGTACCCCCTGAAGCGTATACACCTATCATTTACCCGGCCGTCGTTGTAAAAAATAGCCCGCAGAAACAGTTGGCGCGTAGGTTTATTACCTATCTCCAGTCTGCTGAGAAAAGTGAAATTTTTGAAAAGCACGGATTCACCGTTTTGGCTCTAAAATGAGGATAACGCCCGCCGAAGTTGCTGCCCTCTCTTTATCTATAAAAGTCGCATTGCTCAGTCTGGTTATAATGTTCCCACCGGGATTACTGATCGGCTGGCTATTGGCAAAACGCTCGTTTCCAGGGAAGACTTTGCTGAATACACTCGTTATGTGTCCGTTAGTGCTGCCCCCTATCGTCAGTGGCTATTTACTCCTCATTCTATTGGGAAAATACGGGGTTATTGGTGGATTTATCTATCGGACTTTCGGTATAGAGATCGTTTTTTCGCAGTTGGCAGTTGTGCTCGCAGTTTCCATTATCTCATTTCCGCTGCTGGTGCGGGGTATCGTGACAGGCATGGAGTCTGTCCCCGTCGAGCTTGAAAACGCGGCGCGTACGCTTGGGGCATCACCCCTCAAAGTGTTTTGGACAATAACGCTCCCGCTCGCCTATCGCGGCATCATCGGCGGAACGATCCTCGGTTTCTCCAAAAGTCTTGGTGAGTTTGGTGCCACTATTATGGTGGCGGGAAACATTCCCGGTAAAACTCAGACGATGGCGTTGGCGATTTTCAGTGCTGTCCATCTTGGTGAAGATGCCTCTGTCTATCGACTGGTGCTTATTTCAACCGTTGTTGCCTTCGTGGCACTCTGGTTCACGGAACGCTTTACCCTCCGATAGGTTCTTATGACAAGCAGGCCCAAAATCAACCTCAATTTTCGCAAACGCCTCGGTAGTTTCACTTTGGCAGTCGATTGCACACTGGAAAAGCAGGTTTCGGTGTTTTTAGGTGTGTCTGGGAGCGGGAAAAGTACGCTTCTCAATTGCATCAGCGGCACCCTGACACCTGACGAAGGTGAGATCGTCTTCGGGAACGAAATCCTTTACGATTCCACCTCAAAAATTAATCTACCGCCCGAAAAACGACGGTTCGGATACGTTTTTCAAGAGGGGTATCTATTTCCGCATCTCACCGTTGCCCAAAACATCCGATATGGACAACCCAGTCCACGAAAATCTTCGCCTGCCATAGATGTGCTTGAAATTTCCGAACTGCTTCAGCGATACCCGAAAGAACTCTCAGGCGGTCAACGTCAACGCGTCGCAATTGCCCGCGCACTCGCTATGGAACCGCGGATGCTCCTCATGGATGAGCCGCTTGCTTCGCTTGATAGCGCGCTAAAAGATCGAATTATCCCTTATCTACGCCATCTTAAAGACGCTTTTGATATACCCATCCTCTACATTACCCATGCCTTTTCTGAGGCGATGGCATTCGCCGACGAAGCGTTCTTAATCGCTAACGGCGAAATTATGGCAAACGGTGAACCACACCAATTGCTAACCGCTCCTTCCGCAATGCCTATCGCACAATTGACCGGTGTTGAGAACATTCTCGTCCTTCCGGTGAAGCTTTCAGATAGGGCACTCGGTGTGACGTGGTTGGAAATCGGAAACCAATCTCTTGTAATTCCTTATAGTGAGGCGGAAGTCGGTGATAGTGTACCGGTTGCTATCCGCGCTGAGGATATTATCATCTCGCTCGAACCAAACCTGCCGATTAGCGCGCGGAACACGTTACGCGGGACAATTCAATATCTTGATGTCAGGAGCGAACGGACGTGGGTATCTATCCGTGTTGAATGGTATCATCTCGCTGTGAAGATCACGCACGAAGCACGTGAGCAGATGCAATTGAGAGAGGACTTGGAGGTTTATTGCGTCATCAAAGCAAGTGCTATCAATCGCCTCTGGGATTAGGGACTTTATCTGCGAAAATAATAGGTGCAGTTATAATCGTGCGTCCCTTTCCATAGCATACGCTTTACGCACAACGCTTCTGAAGTTCCTCCCAAAGCGTGTCTACCTGTTGCTGAAGTTCAGCAAGCGTCCCCGCATTCTTTATCACAACATCGGCGTATGTGACTTTCTCGGTGAGCGGCATCTGGGCATCAATTCGTGCTTGGACATCACTTTTGGTAAGCGATCTACCTTGTGCAATGCTGCGATCCAAAGTGCGTTGCACTTGTGTTGCCGTTGGTGCTGTCACAACGACTATCAGATCAACGGTATCATAAGCACCAGCTTCAATGAGGAGCGGCGCGTCAAGCAGCACAATACAATTTGGGTCTTCCGTAACGAGTTGGCGGGCGCGTGCGCGTGAACGCTGGATAATTAACGGATGCAGGATGCGATTGAGTTGTTCCCGAGCGGCTTTGTCTGTAAAAACAATAGCACCCAGTTTTTTCCGACTGACATCCCCAGTATCTTCGAGTATCCCCTGTCCAAATGTATTAATTAGAACGTTAATAACCGGACTATCTGCTTTGAGGAGTTCGTGTCCAATTTCATCAGCATTGATTGGAATCGCACCTTTTTCAGCAAGAAGATCGGAGACAGTCGTCTTTCCGCAGGCGATTCCACCCGTTATCCCGACAATGATACCACGTTCGCGGTGTTTTTCGGTTCTCATACCGTTGAGTGTATACCATCCGCTGAAATTTGTCAATCCTATCTTCTGTAAGAACGATTTCCCAATTCTAACTCTTACCCACAACCTACAACCCATAACCCTTAAAAATCCTTGACTTGATTTCAGGGTCATGCTATAATGCCCGACAATCCGCAGTGTTTTTTATACGAAGAACCAGTTTATATTCGGGATGAGACAAAGTGCACGAAAAAGATAATCCCAATTTAGAAAGAGTACCCTTCCGGCAATACGCCGCACTCCTTTCACAATACCTCAGACCGCAGTGGCTCCGTGTCACGCTGCTCGCTGTATTTATGTTCGGTGGGATCGGTCTAAACCTTGTCAATCCGCAAATTATCCGTTATTTCATTGACACCGCAAAAGCCGGCGGCGCGACACGCAACCTCATCATCGCCGGTTGTATATTCCTTGCGATTGGATTTGTTCGGCAACTGGTGATTTTAGTCAGTTCTTATTTGGGGCAGGATGTCGGATGGCGCGCCACGAATCAGATGCGCGAAGACCTTGCCGACCATTGTCTGAACTTGGATATGTCTTTCCATCATGAATACACGCCCGGTGAAATGGTCGAGCGCGTTGATGGCGATACCACTGCACTCTCGAACTTTTTCTCTGAATTTGTGCTTCAGGTGATTGGGAGTTTCATATTTCTCATCGGTGTCCTGATTTTGGTTGCCCGAGAAGATTGGCGTATCGGTGTTGCACTCACGGTTTTTGTAATTATTGCTGTATGGGTCTACAATCTCACTCGGAACATTGCTGTCCCGCTCTATGCCGCTGAACGCGAGGGCTACTCAAGACTTTTTGGATTTCTTGAAGAACGGTTGATCGGAATCGAAGATTTCCGAACCAACGGCGGGGTCGGCTACACAATGGATCGGTTTTACGACGTCAATCGCGATGTATACGGGCGCGCCGTGAAAGCACATGTGATGGGCGAAGTTTTACGAATGATTAGCGGCGTTTTGTTTGCCTTAGGGAACGCCTTGGCAATGGGAATGGGGATTTATCTCTATCAAAGAGGGGTCTTCACAATCGGTACTGTCTTCCTCGTTTTCCAATACACAGCGATGCTCCGGCGCCCCCTCTACATGATTAACCGTCAGATTAACGAGCTCCAACGGGCGACTGCCGGATTGAAACGGATTGAGGCACTCTATCGCAGAACCACGAAAATAGCGGACGGCACCGAAGATCTGCCCGGATCAGATGCACTCGGTATCGACTTTGAACGCGTCAGATTTAGTTACACCGGAGATGAAGTGGTATTGAAGGATGTTTCGTTCCAACTATCGCCGGGGAAATCGCTTGGGCTGTTGGGACGCACAGGCAGCGGCAAGACGACAATCACCCGCCTCCTGTTCCGGCTCTACGAGGTTAATCAAGGACAGATTCGCGTCGGTGGTAAGCCAATTGAGAAAATTCAACTTGAGGCTTTGCGAAGCCAGATTGGGATGGTCACGCAGGATGTTCAACTCTTCAATGCGACTGTACGCGAGAATCTAACCCTCTTTGATGCCACAATTCCCGATGACCAGATTTTGTCGGTTGTTGAAGAACTGGAGCTGTCTGATTGGTATAGAGGTTTACCGAATGGACTTGATACGATGCTTGAAGATACTGGACTTTCCGCTGGTGAAGCGCAGCTTCTCGCCTTTGCGCGCGTCTTTCTCAAGGATCCACGGCTTGTCATTCTTGACGAACCCTCCTCAAGACTTGACCCGGCGACTGAACAGCGAATTGACCGAGCCGTCCAGCGGTTATTGAGAGGGCGGACAAGTATTATTATTGCCCATCGTTTGGGAACCGTTCAACAGGTAGACGATATTATGATTCTTGCCGATGGCGAAATCCAAGAATACGGTGAACGCCAGCAACTCGTCCGCAATCCTGATTCGGTCTTCTCAGGACTCCTAAAGACAGGATTAGAGGAGGTAACGCAATGACGACAGGACAGTCAGCGATTCAACTCATCCGGTATCGTCCACTCCTCTTCCTCAGCACTATTTTCTTTCGGGGTTTAGATGATCTGGTGCCGTTTGCTTTTGGTATCATTATGAAGGGATTTTTTGATGCCCTCACCGGCGACTCCCCCGCCGGACTGAATCCGTGGACGTTTGTTGCACTCTTTATCATTGTTGAACTCGGTGATCGGAGTGTACTCATCTCTTCGGCGTTTGTATGGGCGCGTTGGCGTTACGCCGTTTCCACACTGCTCCGAAAGAACCTCATGACAGCCATCATGGATATGTCCTCGCCCCATCGCGTCTCAACGGCTTCGGGCGAGGTAACCAACCGCCTACGCGACGATGTTGAGTCGATTATACGGTATCTGGAGCAGTATATCCACCTCTGGGGAAATACGCTCTTCGCAATATTGGCAATTATCTGGATGGCACGCATTGATGTCACTGTAACCCTCATCGCTGTTGTCCCTTCCATTCTGATTATTTCAATTATTAATTTCGCCAGACGGCTCATTCGTAAGTATCGGGCTGCCCAACGGATTGCGACGGAAAAATCTACCAACTTCATCAACGAGCTCTTCCAATCTATCTTGGCGGTGAAAGTGGCGCGGACAGAGTCCAATGTCATTAACCATTTCCATCAACTCAATGACGCGCGCCGGAAAGCGACACTTGTGGATAACCTGTTTAATCAGCTCCTCAGATCTATGAGTTTCAATATCAATCAGCTCGCAACGGGCGTAATTCTGATTCTTGTTGCTGAACAGATGAAAGCGGGTACGTTTACTGTCGGCGATTTCGCGCTTTTCACAACCTACGCCGGTGACGTTGCCAGAAGCGGGTCCCTCCTCGGTGGCATAATGGCAGAGCACAAACGCGCAGAAGTATCGTTCAATCGTATGGAACAGACCGTCGAGGAGATGCCAGACGAGGACTTGGTGAAACATACACCGGTCTATCTCAAAGAAACACAGCCACCACTCGTTATGCCCGAACGCACTGAAGCCGATCGCCTTGATGAACTTACTATCACTAACTTGACGCACCTTTACGATGGTTCAACGGCAGGGGTTTCCGATATTAGTTTCCGGGTTCCAGCAGGCTCCTTTACTGTTGTCACGGGACGGATTGGTGCTGGTAAAACAACGCTCCTGCAAACACTTTTAGGTGTGCTTCCGAAGCAAGCAGGAGAGGTCCGCTGGAACGGCGAAGTTGTTACGGATCTGAAGTCGTTTTTCGTGCCACCGCGTTGTGCATATACACCCCAAGCCCCCAAACTCTTCAGCGAGAAATTGAGCGACAATATCCTCCTCGGTTTGCCCTGGAATTGGGACAACTTAAATCGAGCCGTTCGCCTCAGCGTCATGGAAACAGATCTCCCAACGCTTGAGGATGGACTCGAAACCGTTGTAGGTCCCCGTGGCGTGAAATTGTCGGGTGGACAGATGCAACGCACTGCAGCGGCGCGGATGTTCGTCCGGGATTCGGATTTGCTTGTTTTTGATGACCTCTCTTCTGGACTTGACGTGGAAACTGAACAGACCTTATGGAAACGACTCTTTGAGACGCAGCGAACAACCTGTCTCGTTGTTTCCCATCGACGCGCCGCCTTACAGCAGGCGGATCAGATTGTTTTGCTCAAGGACGGTCGTATTGAGGGGGTCGGAACGTTGGACGAATTGCTTCGCGCCTCTGAGGAGATGCGGCGGTTATGGGAGGGCGAATAGCGATCCTCCCACACTTGGTAGGCGAGGTTTCTAACCTCGCCGGTTCGCACTGTATTGGTAACGATAAAATGTAAAATAACCTACGGAGAATTTTCATCGGTTTCATTGCTTGGTAGGCGAGGTTTCCTAACCTCGCCGGTCCTCGCTGTATTGGTAACGATGAAATCTAAGATATAATACCATTTCTAAAAGTTTATCTCGCATTAACCGAACGCACTCACACCACACCCGGTAGGTGCGGTTT
>VXZL01000128.1 GCA_009845505.1 Candidatus Poribacteria bacterium
ATACTCAGGAGTGCCCTTGCTGAGGTGATTGAAAAACGGCGGGAATGTGAGGAGAAAGGGGTAACCGAAACCGGTATGACCCACATCCACGGTGAAAGAAGCACCCGTATTTTCTATATCCTCGGCGATCATCCGGCGTTCTTGGAACTTCTTGATTGGGAGCCTATTCTGCCTTATGTTACGGGTTTGCTCAATAAGATGCCCCACCACCACGCTTCGGATGCCATCGTTGAACACGCTTCGGATTTAAAGGAACGTCCGATGGGATGGCACATCGACGGACACGACGAAGGCTATCGAAACCTACGTCCAATTCCGTTTCTGCAGCTCAAAATCGGCTATTATCTGACCGACATGACAGAAGGTGGACAAGGGAATTTGTGGCTTATACCGGGGAGCCACACAGCGATGTACGATCCGAGCCATGAAGACCTCAGGTATCCGTATGAGTATCCGGGTGCACTGGAGGTGTGTGCGCCACCGGGGAGTGCTATTCTATTCCATAATGCCGTCTGGCATTCTGCGGGTATCTTTACCAAATCAGACGGATGCCGGGAAATGCTCTATTATGCCTACGAGCATCCGTGGATGATCGCTTCGCAAGAACATTGGGGCTATTCTAAACATTTCTATAACGAGCAACTTTCACCCGAACAGCGGAAGTTTTTCCACGGGTTTGTCTTTGATCCGCCAGAACAACGGTGGGGATAGGCACAACGCAAGGAGGACGCAATCATGCGTTTAACCGAATCTCAAGTTTCGTTCTTTCACGACAACGGATACCTACTGCTTGAAGATGCGCTTGATGAAACCGATCTGGGTCCCGTTATTGGCGAATACAGCCGAATCATCGCAGAACGCGCCCAGAAATTGCATACAGACGGAAAGGTTAGCGATACACACACTGATAAACCGTTTACGGAACGGCTGCTTCATCTTGCGAATGAGGCACAAGAAGTAACGGCAAACCTTGATATTATGCAAGCGCGTGGTGAGGCGACCTTTAACTTTCTGAAGAACTCGAAAATCCTTGACATCGCAGAATCCTTTGTCGGTTCCGAGGTTATCTGCAATCCGATCCAACATATCCGTGCTGTTTTGCCAATAAAGAGCTCACAGCGGGGACCCACACCTTGGCATCAGGACGCAGGTGTATGCTGGCCCGATATGGACCCGTACTTTATGCTAACGGTTTGGATTCCGATTGTGGACGCGACGTTGGAAAACGGGTGTCTGCAAGTGCTGCCGGGGAGTCATAAGATGGGGCTTTTCAAGCACGATTGGACATCAGGTGGATTGGCGGTTCTACCGGAAAATCAACCTGCTGACCTTACGCCCAAGCCGCTACCAATCCGCGCAGGCGGTGTTATCTTATTCCACAACTACACGCTTCATAGTGCGAAACCGAACGAGTCAGACAGCATCCGATGGAGTTTCGACCTCCGTTATCACGATGTCTATCAACCGACAGGAAGACCTTTCTACCCTGCATTTCTTATGCGGAGTCGTTTGCGTCCCGAAGCGGGTAACACAGAATATAAGACGTGGTGTGAACGGTGGGAATTTGCGTTAGAGAATTCAAAAGGTGCACAAGCGTATCGGTGGCCCCGATAGCGGAAGGAGAAAAGATTGCTTGAGATTTCAGACCTGCCGACGATCAATGCGACGCTAAACACAATCAGCGGCATCCTGCTGACAATAGGGTATGTGCAAATCCGCCAACGGAAGATTACAGCACATAAAAATTGCATGCTGGCAGCTTTTGGCGTATCTGTACTTTTCTTGATATGCTATGTCATTTATCACTATCACGCAGGATCGAAGCCGTTTACAAAACAGGGATGGATCCGTCCCGTCTACTTTACCATCCTGATTTCTCATATTATCTTGGCGTTTGTGATAGTGCCGTTGGCGTTACGGACGCTCTATTTGGCGTGGCGTGAACGGTTTGATGCACACCGTCGTATCGCGAAGATTACCTTTCCGATCTGGTTGTATGTCTCGATAACAGGCGTGCTTATCTATCTGATGTTGTATCAATTGTAAGGCAGAGGACATCTGCCCATTTCATTTTTTATTAACCAAAGGGACGGAATCCGCGCAACATCAAGCCTCGATCACTATTAGATTTCTTCGCTTCCTCAGCTGCATCGGCACGCTTCTCGGCTTCTGCCCGGTTTGTTGTCGTTGTCCCACCGATGACTACAAAGTCGTCTGTTCGACGGTAACGGTTAATGAAAACCGGACGCGGTTTGTCGGACATATTTTGTTTGGAGCCGTGTATAGTCTTAACGTTAAAGAAGATAGAATCACCGGCTTTACCAGAAATAGGGAGCGCGCTTTCCCAGGGCCACTCATCTTCCTCCAGACCGAGGTGCGAGAACGTATCAATATGTTTGAGCTGCCCGAGTTGATGCGAACCCGGCACGACGTGTAACGCACCATTTACCAAATCCGTATCTACAACATAGTTCAGAATGCCGACGGGACCTTGATAGCGATGTTCAAAGTAGGCAGAATCCTGATGTAGATGCTTCGGGTGTCCGCCAACCGGTTCCTTATAGAGACATTGTCCGTTACCAAATATTTCTACATTCGGTCCCAAGATTGCCTCAACGATATTGGCTGTGGTTTCATCGAAAGCGGATTGGAAGAACGCTGCGCTCGTCTGATAGTTCACCGCCAACACCATAATCTGTTTGTCGCGTTCATAGCCTTCTGGTGCTGGTAGGAATAGCGTGCCATTCGGTGTACGCCACCCTTCAACAATCTGTTCTGCTTGGTCAAGTAAGGATATGGATTCCGCAGCAGCAGCCTCGATATCTTGATGAATTGCTTTAATATAGGGTTTCATTAACCCGCGGACGACCAGGCATCCGTGTTCCTCAAAGATGTCGGCGGCTTTTTGGGTATCTAATGCGTTCACGGACATCGCAATATCTTCAACTGTTACTTTAGGTTTTTGGTTCACGAAATACTCTCCTTAAATTTATGTTTTACTAAACTGCTACTGGATCAACAGCCACAATTCCTTCTGGGGCGTAGCGGGTAAAGT
>VXZL01000161.1 GCA_009845505.1 Candidatus Poribacteria bacterium
GCGGGTAGACGGGTTGATTCATTCTACTACCAATCTAAATTTAGAAGCGTTGACCAAATTATAGAAAACGTGCAGTTTGATGTTTTCAATTTGGGTGCCTTGATAAACGAAATTTCCAGTGGGGTTACGCCAAAGGTTGATGAAAATTATTATACGGATTCGTCTATTGGAGTGCCGTTTTTAAGAGTCCAAAACGTCACAAGCCATGGAATTGATTTGAGCGATGTAAAATTTATCACATCGGAAGTTCATAACGGTATGCTTAAACGTTCACAACTCAAAAAAGACGATTTGGTATTTACAATAACGGGGCGAATTGGAAGTGTGGCTGTTGTGCCAGATAACTTTGAAGGAAATATAAATCAGCATTCTGTTCGATTTCGTCTCAAAGATCAAATTAAAAACACTGTTATCAATCCCAATTATGTCGCGGCGTTCCTTAACTCCGAACTTGGTAAATCTTTGTCGATTAGGGAAGTGACTGGTGGAACCCGCCCCGCTTTGGACTATAAGGCTCTTAAATCGCTCAAAGTTATTCTTCCACCAATTGACATTCAAAATGAAATCGTCGTAGAAATTAAAAACCGTCTTGCGAAAGTTACGGAATTAAAACACGAAGCTAATAAAGTTGTGGAGGCAGCGAAAGAGAGAGTTGAGCGGATGCTACTGCAATAATTCTAACCCAAGCTGCTACTCACCAGTTTTGAGCGTTTCAATAAAGTGTTTCGGGTGATTTAGCACTCCAGCGGAGTGTTCTGTCTATAGCAAAGCGGTTTTTAGTCCCCCTGCACTCCAGCGGAGTGCTATGTGGTACATGAAACTGAAGGGGTGTGCTGTTCTTAAGTATAGTAATCCGTATTGTTGAGGCAGGAATTGTGATTGTGGAGAAAAGCCAATGAACAAACCGTTAAAAGGGTTCATTACCTATCTGCTGATAGTCTCAACTCTGGAACTTGTTATATAAGTTTGATCTTTTTCTTGCTTCTTTTTCCATGATATGCTAAACTTAAGTTAACTAACGGTAGAACATGTTTAGAAAGGTTTTCCACCTTGTCTTGGCTGTTTCATTCTTTAGGAAAACCCTCGGAGGGAAGGTATGAAGATAACTATAACACAACTGGCATCCACTGACCTTGGCGCGGTGGACGAATTAATGAAGCGTTACAGCCAGACGCTCGGTTTTCTTCCCTGGGATGCCCTTCAAGATTATCTTGAGAAAGGTTATGTGTTGGGAGCTAAAACTAATGAGGGTTGTCTCGTTGGCTACCTACTCTATGGGGTTTATCCCAACCACTTCAGGATTACACAGCTTTGTGTGTCGGAAGAATACCAAAGGCAAGGTATCGCGAGTCGACTTGTTAATGATTTGAAAGATACTGCTACCACCCAGAAGGTCATAAAGTTGAACTGCCGACGCGATTTTCCAGCGAATGATCTGTGGCCCAAGTTAGGGTTCGTGGCCTTAAGTGAAAAACCTAGTCGATCTGGGGATGGGTACTTTTTGGCAATCTGGCAACTCGCGCTAGTCAAGGATGCCCAGTTACAAATTTTTCAAGCGAAAACGTCATCTGAGGCTCTTGACATCATCATTGATGCTCATATCTTCTTCGATTTTGATGAACCAGATATTGACAAAACAATCCCATCTAAGGCACTGCTTTCTGACTTCTTGGTGGATTCCCTTGAGCTTTGGATTACTGATGAACTGTTAAATGAAATTCATCGGCAGGAAAACCCTGAAAAGCGAAAAAAAAATCGTAACCGAGCTCAGAATTTCTCTACGGTAGAGTCAGATCCACGTTTAGTCGAAGAATTTGGCGAACGTTTAAAAGAGATTCTCCCTAACGGCAAACCAAGCCAAAAATCTGATATTAAGCATTTAGCGAAGGCTGCGGCTTCCAACGTGAAAATTTTTGTCACTAGAGATGGTAACCTCTTGAAGAATGCGAAAAAAATCGCTGATCTGACTGGACTTGAGGTGGTAAACCCTGCCGAATTAATTATACAACTTCATGAATTATCTGAAAGGCAATCCTATGCACCGGATCGCATTGCTGGCCTTAATCTTCGCTGGGATCGCTTGACATCTAATGATCTAGCAGATGTTCCTTTTGATTTTTTCCTTAATCGGGAGAGGAAAGGTAAATTCAGGGAGAAATTGGAATCCTTGGTCGTTCAACCTGATTGTTATGAGTGTGAACTCCTTCGGTCAGGAGATAATATTTTTGCCCTCCGAGTGCTCACAAAAAATTCTAATCAGATGCTGCTTTCGCCTTTAGCGAGAGTAGCGTTTTCTGCCAACTCGTCCCTGTTTGGACGTTTCTTAATCGCGGATACTGTTTCCAAAGCGGTGGAGCAGAATTTGAACATGGTCAAATTTGAAACTTCTGCTCTTACACCCAGCTTGATACCAGCACTTTTAGAGATGGGGTTTGTAGAATGCAACAATAATTTCGTGAGATTTTGTTTTTCGCGTTGCGTTAGCCGCGAAAACGGATTGGCCATGATTTCTGAATTATGTCCCGAATCCAAAAGAACCTATCAGGATATGTCAGACTTTGAACTTGAACGACGTTGCTCCCCTCTTATTTTGGATTCAATAGGCGAAAATTGTTTTTTGATACCAATTCTCCCAGACTACGCGATGGGGCTCATTGACCGACACCAGTCAGCGGAAGATCTCTTTGGAGGAGATCCTAATGTTCTGCTGCGTTGGAATAATGTCTATTATCGAAAAGTAAGTCATCACAAGATGCTTAAAGCTCCTGGTCGGATTCTGTGGTATGCTAGCCGCAGAAAAAAACAGATCATAGCCGTTTCTCACCTTGACGATGTCGTAATTAACACAGCCAAGGAACTTTTCAGGAAATTCAAAAGATTCGGGGTCCTGGAATGGAGGGACCTCTATAGAATGTGTGGTCGTGACTCTTCAAAAGAGCTCATGGTATTGCAATTTTCACACACATTCCTCTTTCGTAAACCTATTTCATTGGATGATATAAGAACTGTTTACGCGCAAAATGATGCTGGACTATCACTGCAAGGTCC
>VXZL01000191.1 GCA_009845505.1 Candidatus Poribacteria bacterium
TCATTATAGCACAATCTTCCTTTAGGGAGTGGCCTAAAAAACCGTAGGCAGTACATAATCATGAACTTTACACTGCGTTTTGTGGGTATCTGGATAGTAATCTTTGCAATGGTATTGGCAAATGCTTCAGGCGCAACAGCCGATAGAACATCAAATGATTCGCCTGACAAAACATCAAATCGTACTGATGCTGAAACTTTTTATTTTTCAACGCTTGTCATACTCGGCACCGTCGGTTTGGGAAATTGGTTGACCCCTTTAGATGATTGGCAGGCTGAGATTCGCAAACTCAAGCAAGATGAAGCGTTCATTGAACGTTGGATGTTACTCTACGATGATGCAGCCTCTCTCGAAAAAGCGAAAAAGGCGATTATGAAAATTCAGGAACGTCGGAAAGCCCTGGAGAAGAAATACAACCGCTGGAAATGGTTATATTATCCCGCGGTAGGCATCGTTGGCGCGAGTGCTGTATCCCTACTTGTCTGGTTGACGAGAGATTAACATGACAGAAAACATAACACTACAAAAAATAGACGAATACCGCTGGCGTATCCCGAAGAGTTATATGAAAGGCATGCGCGTGGATGGCATCATATACGCCAACGAGAGACTCCTTGAACAGACCAAAAGTGAAGAGGCACTGCAACAGGTCGCAAACGTTGCGCATCTTCCGGGCATCGTTAAACACTCCCTCGCAATGCCCGATTTGCACTGGGGATACGGGTTTGTTATCGGTGGTGTCGCTGCGACAGATCCCCAAGCAGATGGTGTCGTCTCTCCCGGCGGCATCGGATACGACATCAATTGTGGTGTCCGTCTTATCCGGACGAACCTCGATGTCTCGCAGCTGGAGGGGAAACGGAAAGCACTCGTCGCCAAGTTGTTCGAGAACGTTCCGTGTGGTGTCGGTTCAAAAGGCAAAATTCGTCTCACCGTCCAAGAAGAGCGGCAGATGTTGGAAAAAGGGGCCCTCTGGTCAATTGAGCGCGAATACGGACATCCCGGTGATCTTGACTTTACCGAAGCGACTGGGTTTCTCCAACACGCCAACGCCGACGCTGCGAGCAAACGTGCCTTAGAACGCGGCAAAAATCAACTCGGCACCCTTGGATCTGGCAACCATTTCCTTGAGGTACAAACCGTTGACCGCGTCTTTTACCGAGAAGCCGCCGATGCTATGGGGTTACGCGAGGGTAATATCTGTGTCATGATTCACACGGGTTCACGCGGTTTTGGCTACCAGATTTGCGATGAACACGTCAAGAGTTGGGTCAGAGTTGCTGAAAGATACGGTATCAATCTCCCTGACCGCCAGCTCGCCTCTGCACCGATTAACTCACCCGAAGGACAGGACTACATCACCGCGATGGCGTGTAGTGCAAATTATGCGTGGAACAATCGACAGTGCATCATGCACCTCGTCCGTCAGACCTTCATGCAGTTTTTTGAGACGACTGAAGATGAACTCGGTTTGGAACTCGTCTACGATGTTGCACATAACATCGGAAAGTTTGAAAAACACACCGTAGATGGAAAAGAACGTGAGTTGTTTATCCATCGCAAAGGTGCGACCCGCGCCTTTCCAGCAGGACATCCAGAGATACCTGACAAATACCAGAAAATCGGACAACCCGTCTTAATTCCCGGCGACATGGGGACTGCCTCTTACGTGCTTGTTGGGAATCCGGGGGCAATGGCGGAGACATGGGGTACAACCTGCCACGGTGCCGGTAGAGTGCTCTCACGGCGGAAAGCAATTGCCTTAACAAAAGGACGTTCTATCCAGAAAGACTTGGAAGCGCAGGGCATCTATGTGCGCGCGGAAGGCAGGCGCACGCTCCAGGAAGAGGTCCCCGAAGCCTACAAAGATGTTGATGAGGTCGTCCGCGTCGTTGACAAGGCAGGACTCTCCCGACGCGTCGCCCGCCTCCGTCCTATCGGTGTTGTAAAAGGTTGAAAAGTAGTATGGACCTGCTGTTCGTTACAAACCGGACCTACCGTGTGCAATTATGATCCTGCCGACTGCTGATGGCTGACTGCTATATGCCAATGTCTATTTTTTTATCAGTTTTATTAGAGTCTGTTCAAAAAATAGGCAATTCCGCCTTATAAATCACCCAAAACAGCCCCTTTTTGATTGGCACGAAAATTGCACGTCCCTATGTAAGCCTCCTTGGGTAAGCCGGAGCCATATTTCCTAAAAGGTGTAGTTTGCAAGCCTCTGTTGCATGCGTGAGTTAGGTTAGGACCCTGAACCTCTTGGAACCGACTGGAAGTGTGGTTTCCGGCTCCTTTTTCTCCAATCTATTTTTTTCATTCGAGCTCGACACGGTTTCGTTAGTCACGAAACTGTTGACACCCTCCCAAAAATATGTGATAATTGCCCTAAAATTTGAAATCCTGGCGGAGAAACCGATGAAAAAACTTGCCGATATGTCCCGTGACGACATCTATGAACTGCTCCAACGCGTTACCCATGAGGACTTTTTTGATTCACATAAACGCCTCATGCGTTTGCTCAACGCGCCACCTTCGGCAGAAAGTGAGGCGGAATTGGTAGCAGAATTCCGAGAATTTTTCTGCGAATACACATCTCTCGCCTTGTGGTTAGAGGAATACGAAGAGAATCCGCTTCAGGGCTTAGATCCGCACACCGCGCTTGCGAAAAAACTGAGGCGGCACCTCGACTACATTCACGCCAATCGGAAAACAACGCTTGATGACCGAATGGACAAACGGATGGGTATCCCCTTAGAAAGCGAGTCGGTACCAGAGATAAAGGTATCCGAGCTGCCACCAGCGGAATTCCGAGCGTTGCTCCGTGTTCTCGTTGCAGAGGAACTCTTTAGTGTCCGCGAACAGGTTGTTGCGTTGCTGCAGGAGAATCCTTCGCGTCAACAGTTAGATGCATCGTTTCGCGAGTTGTTCGTCGCCTACGAACTTTTTGAACTGGTATTAGACCCATATCATTATGATCCAGACGAGGGATTGGAATTACGGCCCGAAGTTGCCGCAGAGATTGATCAGAGCATCGCGGATTACGAGTCTGGGAAAGTTAAAGCGATTCCCATTGAAGAGGTGGCGAAAAAACTTGGGTTGGATTGGGAATGTATCGATTAAGAATCATGCCAAAAGCTGAAGATGGCTTAGCTCAGTTGGATGCTACAATAGTCCCGAGGGTTCGCAAAAAAATGGATAGGTTATGCGAAACTGGTCCAATGGGCCGGCACAAAGCACTAAAAGGAAAAGATAGGGGAAAGTTCAGTGTCCCAGTAGGGAGCTATCGAATCGTATATTCCTTTGATACGCGAGAGCAAGTGGTGATTGTTCACCGGATTGGACATCGTAGCAGCGTCTATTAGAGGTCAACTTGACCGAACCAATTTCCGCAAAGTCTGAATCAACGTTCCCTCTGAGAACCATTTCCCTGCCACGCGCCATGTACTGCTCGAAAAAGTCGGATACACGTGGATCATACCACTCAATTTCCGCAAGGGAATTCCCGTCTGCATCGCCAAGACGTATTCATGGATAACTTCACCCGCGTTAGCTCCCACAATGTGAACGCCTAATATTTTCCCACTCCACCGACTCGCAATAACTTTTGTGAAACCTTGCGTCTCACCTTCAGCAACCGCTCTATCAACATCCGTTTGGTCGAGTGTGAACACGTCAACATCACCATGTTTCTCGCGTGCCTCTACCTCCGTCAATCCGCATCGAGCGACCTCTGGATCACAGAAGGTTGTCCACGGCACAACAGCGTAGTTAATCGATTTGGAGAACGGGAAAAAAATATTGCGGATAAGCAGCTGCGCTTGAAACGCTGCGACGTGCGTAAACAGATAGTGTCCAATCACATCACCTGCAGCATAAATATTTTTGACGCTCGTCTGAAGTTTGTTGTTCACTTCGATTCCGCGTCTACCTACCTGAACTCCGATTTTATCGAGTTCTAAACCCTCAACGTTCGGTGCGCGACCTGCAGCGATTAGGATTTTATCGAACGTCTGTTCTATACTACCCCCTTCACTACTGCTGAGAACCACCTTTGTGCCTTCTCCATTTTGTGCGACCGCTGTTATATTCGTGTTGAGTCGGAGGGTGAGACCGTCTGCGCGAAGGTAGTGGAGCATCTGTTCAGAGACATCGGTATCTTCTTTCGTCAAGATGCGTTCACTCCGTTGGACTATCGTCACATCGGCACCAAGACGATGAAATGCCTGTCCGAGTTCAACACCGATTGGACCCGCACCAACAACCAACAGCCGTTCAGGGAACTCTTCTAATTCCCAAACTGTTTCGCTATCAAGATAATCACAGAGTTCCAATCCGGGTATAGGAGGGGCAAGGGGGCGAGACCCCGTGCTAATCACGAATTTTTTGCTTTTGAGGGTGCGTGTCTCGTTATTCTCAACATCTTCTACGACGAAAGTATCGGACGATTCAAAGTGTCCGCTTCCGAAGATAACATCGACTCCCATCTCGCGGAACCGTTCAGGATTGTCGTGTTCCTCTTCAATTGTGTGTTGCGTACTTTGCACGTATTCCATCACCCGCTGCCAGTTAGGTGTACCGTCTGTGGCTGCAACGCCATATTTCTCTGCGTTCTGTATGTAATTCGCGACCTTCGCCGCTTTCATGAGTGCTTTCGATGGCACGCATCCCGTCCAGAGGCAATCACCGCCAATACGATGCTTTTCCACAAGTGCTGTCTTTTTGCCTAACTTTGCGCCCGCCACCGCGAGCACAAGACCCGCGCTGCCACCGCCGATGATTGTCAAATCATACATATCCATTCCTCTCCACACTGTTCTATTACCGTTGTTGACGGAGTACCTTGCCGGGCAACTGGCCCGTCACGTTTCCGTCTTCGACAACTAAAACGCCGTTAACGAGTACCCAGTTTACACCGACAGGTGATTGCACCGGATCGAACCATGTAGAGCGGTCTGCAACAGTTTCCGGGTTGAAAACAACGATGTCCGCAGCAAGACCACGGTTAATTCTACCTCGGTCGGACAGCCGGAAGCGTTCCGCTGGAAAACCGCTCATTTTATAGATGGCTTCTTGGAGAGAAATTAGTTGGCGTTCGCGCACAAACTTGCCCAGATACTGCACGAAACACCCATAACTTCGCGGATGTGGATGTGGAATATTGTAGACCCCATCACTCGCAATCATCATACGAGGGTGGTTCGCAGTGCGGTTCAAAATGCGCTCGTTTTCTTCAGGCGGTGTTGCCCACGGCATCACAAAGGTTTCAATGGCGGCTTCTTCACAGATGAGGTCAAAGGCGAAGTCTTCATTAGATTTACCGACGCTTTTAGCGGCTTCAGCAAGCACCATCCCGATAAACCTACCAGAACGGTTATATCCGACAATCTGATTGCCTTGGCGTAGTTCACCGCTAAGATGTGTGATTGATTTTTCTCGGACTTCAGGGTCTTCGAGGTTTGTTAACATATCGTTAGGGGCGCCGGTCTGAAATTCCATCGGAAGCATCATTGCCAGATGGGTCATGCCTGCAGGATAGAGATAGGATTCAAAGGTCAAATCTATCTGCTCTCTCTCGACACGTTCGAGGATTTCAGCGGCTTCGTCGTCAACGCGTTCGTGTGAGATATGGACAGGAATCTCAGCGCGTTGTGCAATCTCGATCGTCTCTTCCCACGCCTGTTTTCTGCCGAGGATACGGTAACGGATGTGCGCGGCGTAGATAGCATCGTAACCCGCAGCGATCTTTGAAAGGTAAACCAACTCATGTAAATCCGCATTCGCTGAGGGTTGATAATCGAGACCTAAGCAGAGACAACACGCACCTGCTTCCAACCACTCACGGGTGATGTATTCCATCACTTTCAGTTCGTCTGGTGTTGCCGGACGTGGATCCCACCCCATCGCATTGAGGCGAACGGCACAGTGCGGGACCTGTGGATAGAGGTTCGCCGGGATCCGCCCGTCGAACATACTCAGATACGCCTCTGGCGTTTGCCAGTTGAGAGGGACTTCATCGTCTCCGTAAGCGAATTGTGTGTAGTGCCACATTTCTTGCGCTTGTTTTGGTGATAGAGGTGCCCATCCAAAACCGTCTGGCGCGGCTAAGTGCGTCGTTACGCCTTGACTAACGGCTGCGAATTGATCTCGTCCACCGAGTAGTGCAATCTCAGAATGAACATGTACATCAATGAAACCCGGACAAACGACCTGTCCCGCCGCAGATATTCTATGCGCTGTTTCCGCCTGCTCAAGGTCTCCGATAGCAGCAATGTGGTCGCCTTGGATACCGATATCTGCTACAAACGGTTCTCGTTTCCCTGTTCCATCGATAATATTTCCGCCAGAAATAATTGTGTCAAATCTCATAAGCATCTCCTCAATTGTTGATTTAACCTATCACCGGAAGCGATGTATGTCAACGGAAAACTTACGTAGAGACGGTCTTCCAGTGATTTGCTTTGACAAAAAATCCAACCCTTGATACAATACTGGTTAGGATTCATTGCCAAATTCATTCGGGTATTTCTTACACCACAATAGGAGAAGAGCGCATGCGTCAAACCTACGCTTTCATCAGAACTTTGCTCGTAAATCCGTATGTCACGTTAGGGGTAGCCCTATTGCCGTTGATGGTTGTGTTGAGCAGTTGTAGTGAGACTGCTTCTGGTGGCAGCGGTTTTACGGATGTAGGACGCGATGAACCGACTATCGTTGATTCTGTTTTAGCAATTAGCGTCTTTGATGATAGGCCCGATGGCATCACTACGACCTTTGTTGCTGGGGTCAACGACCAAGTGTTCTTATGGATTCTGTGGGGGAATGTCGCAGAACAACATACGGTTGAAGTCTCATGGTTCTCACCAGAGGACGACCTGGACGATCCGCCGTTCTGGAGTGAAGAGAAAACCCTCACCTCAACGACCGGCGATAAAATTACATGGTTTTACATAGACCTACCCGATGATACCGGTGAGTGGTTCGTTGAAATCTATCTTGATGATCTCTTCGAGCGGAGTCATATTTTTTGGGTAGAATAATGCAGGTAAACTCCTATCTATTTACAACCGGAAGGAGAAAACCGTGGATAAACTGAAAATCGCACATATTGGTACGGGTAGACGCGGGAGCGGAACCTATCTGCCGATTATCTCGAAATTGACAGACGACCTTGAACTCGTCGCCGTTTGCGACCAACAAGAAGAAAGCGTCACCGAACAGGGCGATAAATACAACGTCCCTGCTTACACAGACACTGAGCAGATGTTAGACAGTGTAAAGCCAGATATCTGTGCAATCGTTATTACACCGAGTAATAATCACATCTCTGGACTCCTCTGCTCCGAACGTGGTGTCAGTTATTGCACTGAAACACCTATTGATACAGATCTCGGATGGGCAGACAAAATGATTGCGTCCGCACAAGCCAACGGGACGAAGTTGGAAGTCAATGAAAACTATTATCGCGTCCCGACGGAACGGATAAAACGAGAAATGATTCTCGCCGGGGTCTTCGGCAAAGTCAATGTCGCATACAATGACTTCCGAGGACACGGTTACCACGGTATAGGTCTCATTCGCAGCTACGTCGGTTTTGAAAATGAACCGGTCCGAGTTTACGGCTTCCGAAAAGGATATAACGTCCAGAACCACGTCTGGCGGCAGGGACAACCCGAACGAAATACTGAGGATTGGCAGCATGCAGTGATTGAGTTTGCGGACGGGGCTATCGGTATCTTCAATTTTAGCGGCCTCTCTTACGGTTCTCCGCTCCGCGGTTTTAACGGCTCAAAGTTCTATGCAGAACGCGGAATGTGTTTCCGAAATGATGCAGTCATCTTGAACGAAACGGCTGATGCCCAACGTCCGATTAACATTTCACGTAGAACCAACAACGTCGACGGCTATGAGACACTCTCTGCGCTTGTTGCCGATACGGAGCCTGAAGTCGTCTGGGAGAACCCTTTGCAAAATTATCCACTCAGTGATGGTGAAATCACCGTCGCATCAGAGTTGATGAGTCTCGTGGATGCGGTTCGGAACGACACAGAGCCTGAATATGGTGCCTACAACGGTCGGAAAGACCGCGAGATTGATGTCGCTATGGCGCGTTCATGGGCAAATGACGGCGCGCCTGTCTCTTTCCCGTTTGAATACGAGAAACGTTGAACACGGTTTTCGCGACTGCGCAACACGTCATGTTTTCCTTGTTGTTTCCAGTAAAATTCTGTATACTATTCAGGTAGATAATTGGAAAAGTAAAAAATTTTGGAGGAATACCATTGTGAGAAAAATCCGGTTTACCCTCGCTCTCTTACTCATTTTTGGTTGCAGCACGACCTTGATGGGAAACGAATGGGCGAACTACTACTTTCCGGATGCACTCGGAAATTACTGGGTTTACGAAGACCAGAACGGCGACGAATTGACGCGGTACGCAATAGAACCAGAGAATATTGACGGCGAAACCTATCGGGCTTTCACTTATGATCCCGGCTTGGAGAATTGGGCGGACTTTGAACACTACATCCACCCGTATTATTATCAAGTCGGAGACGATTGGGTGGCATTCTTTGTCGGCACAGAGGTTGAAAACGCCGCGAAGGCATCTCTAATAGAGCAGATGGAGGAGGCACTGGTTGTGATGCGTCAGGCGATGCAGGAACAGATGCCTGAAGGGTTGAACGTCTCATTTGACATTGACTACGAGATTGATGTAACATCCCAAGACTACTTCTATTTCCTACCGACACCTGCCACTTTCAACGAAGAGTGGACGGCGATTGAGGTGAATGTTGTGCTAACCCTGACGATTGACCTCAAAGGGCTGCCGATGGAAATACCCGGAGGTTCAACCCAAACGGTTACAACCTACATGACTTACGTAGAGATGGGGAACGTCACAGGGACTGAAACAGTAGAGACAGACGCCGGCACTTTTGAAGACTGTTTGGTGGTTGAATACCGGACAGACCTATCATCTGAAACGGCTCTGTCTGTGGAAGTCCCACAGCAGCCGGGTATACAAGAACAGGCGGGGATTTCCGTCACGACCATCTGGTTGGCACCGAACGTCGGGATTGTTAAGTTTACACAGGAACACCAGCAAGACGCTGGGTCCGATGCACTTGGGTTGACACCGCCCGAAGAAAAAAACTTTGAATTGATACAGTACGAAATCAAATCAGGTTCAGACAGCGAATGAGTACCTTCCCTATCTATCGTCCAAGGCGACTTCGCGCAAATGAAAATCTGCGCCGACTGGTTCGCGAAACAGCACTCTCTGTGAATGACCTCATCTACCCGATGTTCGTCGTTCATGGGCGTGAGATCGCAACTGAAATTTCTGCAATGCCTGGATGTTATCAGTATTCAATTGACAATCTCATCAAAGCTGCGAAAGAGCTCGCTGCACTTGGAATCCCTGGAACAATTTTGTTCGGAATTCCGGCAGCAAAAGACCCTTTCGGTTTAGAAGCTTATGCCGACGATGGTATCATTCAACAGGCGGTGCGCGCCGTTAAAGATGCTGTGCCTGACCTACTTGTGATGACGGATGTCTGCCTCTGTGAATACACGGATCATGGACACTGCGGGGTCGTTGAGGCGGGTGAAGTCCAAAACGATCCGACGCTTGAGCTCCTTGTTAAAGAGAGTCTTTCGCATGCCCGTGCTGGTGCCAATGTCATTGCCCCATCGGACATGATGGACGGACGTGTTGGAGCAATTCGCACGGCATTAGATGAGAACGGATACGAAAACATTCCGATTATGGCGTATGCTGCCAAATACGCATCTGCCTTTTACGGTCCCTTTCGTGAGGCAGCAGAATCTGCGCCGCAATTTGGGGATCGCCGTGCCTATCAGATGGATCCAGCGAATGCTGCAGAGGCGTTACGAGAGGTCTCACTTGATATTGAAGAAGGAGCAGATATCCTCATGGTAAAACCTGCCCTTTCTTACCTCGATGTCATTCATCGGGTCAAAACAGAATTTCAGGTGCCTGTTGCTGCTTACAACGTCAGCGGCGAGTACGCTATGGTTAAAGCAGCAGCACAAAATGGCTGGATTGATGAGGAGCGGGTTGCACTGGAGCTGCTAACCAGCATCAAACGCGCCGGTGCTGACATGATTCTAACCTACTTTGCCAAGTCCGTTGTGGAATGGCTATAAAAAATTGGAGGAAACGCTTTGGAGGACAGTAAATCCTTAACCGCATGGCAAAAATCACAACAATTCATCCCGGGTGGCGTTAACAGTCCGGTCCGAAACTTTAGCAAAGTCGGTAGTCACCCGCGTTTCATCGCCCGCGGGGCAGGCTCGAAAATCTATGACATTGATGGAAATGAATATATTGACTATGTTGCCTCTTGGGGTCCCTTGGTTTTGGGACACGCCCATCCGAGTGTTGTAGACGCTATCAGTGCGATAGCAGCAAACGGCACCAGTTTTGGTGCGCCGACAACATTGGAGACGGAACTCGCCGAAATCATTGTTAATGCAGTGCCTTCGATCGAGCAAGTCCGTCTCGTCAACTCTGGCACTGAAGCCACAATGACTGCGATTCGCGTCGCACGCGGGTATACCGGGCGCGATAAGATCATTAAAATTGACGGATGCTATCACGGTCACGTGGACTATCTCTTGGCAAAAGCAGGTTCAGGGGTCGCTACTTTCGGGCTTTCTGATAGCGGTGGTGTCCCTGAAGATTTCGCACGCAATACACTCACCGTACCATTTAACGACGCCGATGCTGTCCGAGAAACTATAGAAGCCAATCCAGACGAAATCGCATGTCTCATTCTGGAACCGATTATGGGGAATATGGGTATCATCCCTCCCAGAGATGGTTATCTCAATGAGCTCCGTGAGATTACGGAGGCGCACGGCATTGTACTCATTTTTGATGAAGTTATCACAGGGTTTCGAGTGGCTTATGGCGGCGCACAATCTCGCTATAACGTCACGCCAGACATGACCTGTTTAGGAAAGATTATTGGGGGCGGTTTACCTGTTGGGGCTTACGGCGGGAAACGGGACATCATGCGATGCGTTGCACCGGAAGGCGATGTCTATCAGGCAGGAACACTATCGGGTAATCCGTTAGCCGTTACTGCAGGCATAACAACGCTGAAAAAGCTCGCTGAACCAGGGGTTTATGAACAACTTGAGAACAGTGCTGCTGCGCTCGCAGACGGTCTCGCTGAGGCGACAGAAGAACACAATGTTGACGCATGGCACAGTCGTGTCGGTTCGATGTTGATGCTTTACTTCACGCCGGAAACCGTCACAGATGCCGATGGTGCCCGCACAGCGGATACGGATCGTTTTCAACAATACTTCTGGGGACTCGTAGAACGGGGTGTCTATGTCGCACCCTCTCAGTTTGAGGCAGGTTTTGTCTCTTTGGTTCACTCCGAAGACGATATCAACAAAACCGTTCAAGCCGCAACACAAGTATTGGCTGATCTCTAAGGGGAAAATACGGGAAGGGCAGCCATAAGGGCTGCCCCTACATTATGTCCAACTTTGATCAAATCGTCCAATTGATTGCCGACGACCTCGCTGCTGTTGAGACGAGACTTACTGAAGAGAGCGCAAGTGAATATAGTTTCGTTGACATGGCAGTCCAGCACGTCGTTGGAGGGGGTGGTAAGCGTCTCCGTCCAATTCTTGTTGTGCTTTCTGCTAAAGTCTGTGGATATGAGGGCAGCGATGCACATACCCTCGCTGCTGTTGTTGAACTCATCCATGTCGCATCACTTGTTCACGACGATGTGCTTGATGAAGCAGCTATCCGCCGCGGGCGCGAAACTTTACATGCAAGGTGGGGTAATAAAGTTGCAGTCCTCGTTGGAGACTACTTACACGCTCGTGTCCTCTCTATGCTCGTCTCCCGTCGCGCCGATGATCCAGCGATGGCGATCCTCGCTGATACCACGCAAGCGATGTGTGAAGGTGAAGTCATACACGCATACAAAAGTGGCGATTTTGACATCTCCGAAACCGAATACCTCAAAATTATCAGTTTCAAGACGGGTAAACTGATTACGGCTTCTTGTACCCTCGGTGCGCATCTCGGCACAACCGATTCCAAACAGATTGAGGCACTTACTGTCTATGGACAACAAATTGGGATTGCCTTCCAAATTGTTGATGATGTCCTTGATTTTGCAGAAAATCCAGATAAATTGGGAAAAAACACGTTCGGGGACCTCCGTGAAGGGAAACTCACTTTTCCGATCATTTATGCTCGGAGTGTTTGTAATGATGATGAGAAACAGATGCTGGAAAAAGTCCTGAATCCCAACACAGACGAAACAGAGGCAATCGTTTTTGTTGAATCTCTGTTCCAGCGGTATGGGGTCGAAGCCTATTGCCTGAAAATCGCACAAGATTACGCCGACCGCGCCAAAGCAGCGTTAGCAGCCTTTCCTGAGACACCTGCCCGTCTCGCGCTACAACAACTCGCAAATTACGTCGTCTCACGAGAGTCATAAGAAATAGTCGTCGGTTAAGACGGGCATGGTTAATTAGAACCTTCTTTGACCGATAACTGAAAACTGATGACCGACAACCATTAAAATGTTTTATCCAGCATACATAAACCTTCAAGACCGAAAATGTCTCGTTGTCGGTGGCGGCACCGTTGCCGAACGAAAAGTCGTTACCATGCTTCTCAGCGGTGGGGACGTTACCGTAATCAGTCCAGACGCAACGGAATTGCTAACGTTCCTCTCACATCTCGGCACAATTCGTTGGCATAAGCGACAGCTGAAGGCAGGTGATACCAACGGCTATTTCCTCGTCTGTGCTGCCACTGATTTTACAGATATCAATTCCGCTGTTTTCGCGGAAGCACACGAGAAGAACAAAATCCGTTTAGTCAACGTCGTTGACGTTATCCCGCAATGCACCTTCGCTGCTGCCTCGGTCGTAACCGACGGCGAACTCATGCTTAGCATCTCAACGAGTGGTAAAAGTCCCGCAACCAGCCGCCGTATCCGTGAATATTTTGAGACACTCCTAAACGCAGATTCGTTATACACGCTCGGTTATGAGGCTGAAAAACCTGTACCGATTAAGAATCAAGGACTGCCGTATCCGGTCTATCTCCTGTTAGAAAATCGAAAATGTGTTGTTTTATGTGAGCAGAAAACGGAGGAGATTGAACGTCGTGTTTCGCTGTTACGCCAGTCTGGTGCTTCGGTTTTATGTCCGGCACCCGACACTGTGGATCGGCATTATCTTGAAGATGCGTTCCTCGTTATTGCAGACGAAACATCTACGGTGAACACGCCGTGTGAAAATGGAGACAGATTCATTTGGGAGTATCTTGATGAACCGGGTGCCGGGACCCATTTCACACCCCATCTTGTAACAGATGATAACCTGATAATTAGCGTCGCTGCCAGAAGCAGTGCGGGAACTGAGAAGGCAGAACAACTCCGTAAGAAACTCGCGAACCAATTTGAAAACAATGGGTACGGGGCATTTATCGAATTCCTCGGTGCACGCCGTTCTGAAATTCTCCAGTCTTTTCCGACACCCAAGAAGCGCGCTGACTTTTTCGAGTTGCTCATTGACAGCGTTGAAGATACAGTATCGGGGTTACAAACCCCTCCTACAAAATGCTGCCTTGGACTTACAAATCCGGAGTGTTCTGCTGAATGCCTCTTCAACTGGGTTCGGAATGGTAGGCTGGAACATGCGAATGCCTTGGTCTCCAAACTACTTGACAAAGCACACCAATGTTGCTAAAATTGCATCAGAATAAAAACGTTACGCCTTTTTCGAGACTTTCAAAACGGTTGAGAACTGCTTTAACGATCTCACGGGGATAAGAGACATTCCTGCCTTGATGCACAAAGGAAGAAAATCATGAATACGCGAAACGATTTTGAATTCAAGCAAAGAAAGTATATGCCGGTCTTTCCAAAAGCGAGCGGAAAACCGACCGTTTTTATACAAGGCTACCCTTATGAGGACGACGAGCCTATGTCCGCAACCGGATACCACGCTGAACAAATTCGTGTTTTTTCTGACCAGATCTCGCGATACTTTCAAACCCATCCACACATTTATGTCGGTGTTGACAGTTTTATCTACTACCGTGAAGGCGACATCGGAAAATTCGTTGCTCCGGATGTTTTTGTTGTTTTTGGTGTCGAGAAGTATCCACAGCGGCGGAGTTTTTATACATGGTCAGAAGGTGCCGTCCCTACAGCTATTTTTGAATTTCTTTCCGATTCAACAGCCTATCGGGATCGGCATGGAAAATTTGAAGTCTATCTCGACGATATGGGGGCGCAAGAGTACTACATCCATCAACCTGAAATGAAGAAACCCCCAGAGTTTCGAGGGTGGCGGCGAAGCCCATCGGGGGATATCCTTGAAATCGTCCCAGACGTACAAGGCGGGCTATTTAGTCAAGCACTAAACCTCTATTTCCGATGGGAGGATCAACTGCATACGCATGTCAGGTTGTTACGCCCCTATCTCCCCGATGGCACCCCCATTACAACTTCTGTTGAAGAACATTACCTACGCCTCGCAGCAGAAGAACGCGCAGTAAGCGAATCCGAACGCCGCCTCGCAGCAGAAGAACGCGCAGTAAGCGAATCCGAACGCCGCCTCGCTGCTGAAAGACTCGCCAGAGAAGAATCAGAGCGACGACAGGCAATAGAAGCCGAGTTAAAACGTCTCCAAGCACAACTCGCCAACTCTGAAAATGAAAACGAATAACACATCAGCAGGACAGTTATATCTACACGCTGTCTGCCCTTATGGTCTCAAAAAGCAGGGAATATGATAAATTTTCTGTTTCTCGTCACCCTTTTAATATACTTAGCAGCAAGCATTTTTCACACCCTTTCGCTGGCTATCGGCAATCGGACTGAAGCCTCCGTAATTCGCCCAACTATCGAACGAATTGCTTTTTGGTGTACCATCATCGGTTTCGCCTTTTTGACCGTTTTTATCGCACTTTGGTGGCTACTGCAGGGGCATTTTCCGATGACACACTGGACCGACTCCATTGCTTTTTTCGCATGGGCGATCACGCTGATTTATCTACTCATTGTGCGTTTAACGCAGCTCCGCACACTCGGCAGCTTCGTCATGCCGGTTGCTTTTATTGCGATACTCATTTCATATAGCTTCGCAACGCACACCGCTGCCCTCCCCGAACCCTTGCAAAACTACTGGCTTCTGGCGCATACCTCACTTATTTTTCTTGCCTACGCCGCATTCATCGCCGCCTTTGGATTTGGGTTGATGTATCTGATAGCAGAGCGGAAAATTCGTAGAAAAGCGGATGCTCTTCTTGACAACCTTCTACCCTCTCTCGGTATTTCCGATGAACTTGGATATCGCTGCACGATTCTCGGCGTAATTCTGCTCACAATGGGAGTTATTGTTGGAAGTCTCTGGACACAATATATCCGAGATGTGCCGTGGAGATGGATTGATGCGAAAGTGATCTCTACATTGGTGACGTGGCTTATCTATGTAGCGCAAATCGGTTGCCGCCAGTTTTGGGGATGGCACGGACGTAGAGCCGCCTACGCCGCAATCCTCGGGTTTGTTGCTGTTCTCTGTACCTATGTTGGTGTAGACCTCTTTTTAGACAGCATGCATACGTACCGGTAATGTAAAGCAGGTGTGTGGATAGACTGAATTCTAAATTTGACACGACCCCTAATATGTGATATAATTTACCAAATGTACGCGTGTTCACCTTGTTTAACTTTTCTTGAAAAAAAATGAACCAGCTTGTCTCCGTCGGAACCAGCCATCATGTTGCTCCCATTGAGTTTAGGGAGAAGTTGGCGTTTTCCGAAGAACAACTTATTGAATCCCTCCAACGCTTGTGCGAATCTGATCAGGTTCAAGAGGCAGTGATTCTCTCTACCTGTAACCGGGTGGAACTTTATGCGGTTGCGCATGCAATTCGAAATGCTGATGCAGCCGCCAAAATGCTCCTTGAGTTTCTTGCCCAATTCCATCAGATGCGCGTCGAATCGCTCAAGAAATGGTGCTATCTCCACCATAACCTTGAGACGATCCAGCATCTCTTCAGAGTGACATCGAGCCTTGATTCTATGGTCGTCGGTGAGTCCCAAATATTGGGGCAAATCAAAACCGCTTACGACCTTTCGCGTTCATCGGGTGCTGTAGGCTCTATCCTCAATCGGCTTTTCACCAAAGCCTTTAGTGTTGGTAAACGCGTCCGTTCCGAGACAGCAATCACTACGGGTGCTGTCTCTATTAGTTACGCCGCTGTTGAACTCGCCAAGAAAATTTTTAATACGCTTGAAGGCAAAACTGTCGCGATTCTTGGAGCCGGTGAAATGAGTGAACTGACTGCGAAGCATCTTGTTGCGAATGGTGTTTCCAAGGTCATCGTTGCAAACCGCACTTATACGCGCGCCGTCAAAGTCGCCGAGAAGTTTAACGGAACACCTCTCCCTTATGATAGCAACCTTGATTTCCTCATGGATGCAGATATTGTCATCAGTTCTACGGATGCACCGTATTATCTCATCAATCGACAACCCCTTGCGGACATCATGCGCAGACGCAAGCACCGATATATGTTTCTCATTGACATTGCAGTGCCACGCGATATTGACCCCGACGTGAGTAAGGTTGATCATGCTTTCCTATACAATATTGATGACCTTGAAGCTGTTGTTGCCTCCAACCTCCAAGACAGACAGCAAGAAGCCGTCCAGGCAGAACGGATCGTCACTGAAGAAGCCAAACGGTTCTACAACCAATTACAAGTCTTTCAGGTTAATCCTACAATTAAGGCAATCCATCAGCAGTTTCGGCAGGTCGCTGATAGCGAATTGCAAGCGTGCTTCTACAAAACAACACTCTCCGATCAGCAGGAGGCTGCTATCACCTCTATGACGCAGGCTATCGTTAAAAAACTGCTCCATCATCCCATGCAAAATCTCCGATGTGCTGTCAACGATGGTGATGCCGATCACGCGCAATATGTCCAAGCCTTACAAGAACTGTTTGAACTGGATGTTAACGATGATAATTCGGAGTTGTAGGTAAATCTATACCTCGGTCATTACACACCCCTTTAAGTCACAAGGAACTTTGATGCAGAACTCGCTTACAATCGGCACACGTGGTAGTCAACTCGCGCGCTGGCAAGCACAATTCGTTAGAAATCAATTGGAAACCCATTTTCCGAATCTTGAAGTCCATATAGAGGTCATCAAAACCACTGGGGACACCAATCCAGAGGCTTCACTCCTTGGGCTCGGTAAAGGGGTATTTACCAAAGAGATAGAAGACGCGCTCTTGACGCGGGACATTGACATCGCAGTCCATAGTTTGAAGGATCTTCCGACAGAGCTGCCACAAGGTCTCTGCATCGCTGCTATTCCAGAGCGAGAGGATCCCCGAGATGTGCTTATCACTGCTACGGGATTCCCCTTGGAAGATTTGCTCGGTGGTGCAAAGATCGGCACTACAAGTCCACGTCGGAAGGCGCAACTTCTGGGTATGCGTCCGAATCTGCGGGTCGTTGATGTCCGAGGGAACATTGATACGCGGTTACGCAA
>VXZL01000307.1 GCA_009845505.1 Candidatus Poribacteria bacterium
GTCTTAATTTGATTCCAAAACACAGTAAGTTTTTCACTCGCCGTGGTTTGGTGGTAATTAGCGACGCGTGGCTCGTTCGTCTGTTGACTGATTGTTACTGTATTCGTGCGCCATGTTTCAGGGATGTCTCGCGTCGTTGTGAAAAAATGATTGGGTCCATTCTGAACGGCGATGACCGACTGCTGCCGTATGTGCCTGTTTTCAGTCTTTGACTCGGTGTCTTTGAGTAATCCCCACGGTGTCGGTGAGATTCTGACCTGTTGGAGCCGCGTCTTTTCCATCGCAGTCAAGCCAAGGTCGGGTTCTTGTGGGTCCATAAGAAACGCGAGTTTTACGAAAAAGCAAGAGGCGATAATATAGAAAAGCAGGGCTGTGGCGTTGACAAACCTCGGTGAAAAGTCTAATTTCAACCGGTCAAGACACCACGCCAACGGGTTCGCAAAGAGTGCCACTTGCTGCCTTTTATGGAGGTGTCGTATCCGCTGCTGAATGTTACTGGCTAATGCCGGCGGCGGCGTTGGTGCGTCTACGCTCTCTAATAGACTCGCGGTATTCCACAACGCCTCGTACGCCATCTGACACTCTGGACAGGTTCGCAGATGCTCCAAAAGCGCACGCCGAGAGATACCCGCTGCAGTCTGTTCTCTCGTTTCCGCGTTTTCCTGCTGGACCAGGTGCGGCAGATTGCTAAGCGTCTGTTCGCAATTCATGGAGGCATCTCCTTTCTAAAGATAATATTTGCTCAATTTCCGCTTGAGGTTTTTCAATGCCTGATTCAACCGTGAGGCAACGGTCCCTTCTGAACAATTTAAAACTTCGGCGATTTCCCTATATTTCAGGTGTTGCATATAGTACAGTGTGACGACTTCACGCTGCTTCGGCGGCAACCAATTGATAGCACTTTGAACCATCTCGTTCTGTTCGTCTTTAAGGGTCGCCCGCTCAGGCGAATCCTCGTCGGAAGCGATACCGTTAATCTCAGCCTCTCTCGTGTAAGCCGTAACCTTGTGATCGTGCGATTGTGACTTACGGATATGCTGCTGACATGTGTTGATACCGATCCGATACAACCAGGTCCCGAACTGCGATTGGAACCGAAATGCTTTGATGGATTTATATGCTTCTAAAAACGTTTCCTGTGTCGCGTCGGCGGCATCTTCCCGATTACCGAGCATCCGGTATGCAAGCCCATAGATTTTTGAATGATGTCGATTAACGAGCTCGTTGAATGCCTCGGCATCACCCTCTACTGTTTTTTGTACGTACACATCATCAGGTATCATATCAAACTCACTTTTCGAGATGTTATTTGGTTTGTTGCATCTCAATTAATTTTTCTTTAATTTTTTTCTTTTTTGTTCATTGTCCGGCAAACGCCATGCATTGCAGTGCCTGGCAAAGCGTTTTAAGGCACCGCTTTTAACGATGATTGCCTCTGGACGCAACACCGTGGCGTAGGAGGTGAGAAGCGCAATCGTGTCAAGGAGCGAGTTGTAACCTGACAAACCGGAGATGTCAATGTAAATTTTGCTAAACGGCTCGTCGAGTGCGAGTGCTGCTCTGACATCGAAACCGTCAAGCACTTCAAAATGGAGTTCAGGATGTGTTTCCCTTGCCCGTTCAATACATTTCGGACTAATATCGGTCCCGATAATTTTTTTGCAATGCGGGGCGATCAAGGTCGTCGTTGTTCCCCACTCGCAACCGATTTCCAACACAACGTCCTCAGCGTTTACCCAGACCGGAATCGTCTCTCGATATTCTTTGACCCCGCGCGTCGCGATGAAGTCGGTATATCCTTCAAATAGTTGATTGTGGATTGCCATAAATGCTTGTCTCTAATAAGGCAAGTCGGGATTTGGAAGTCCCTCCTACCGGGGTTATTCTTATTCACACGCCTCACAGACCAGTGCGAAGCGTTTGGAGCCATTGATCTCAAACTCTGTTTCGTAATCGTAGCTAACCGGAACGTTTGCGTCACCGCACCAGTCGCAGCGTCCACGGAAGGTGTGTGCTTTCTGTGCCAAGAGTGCCTGCTTCTGTTCCTCGACTTTTCGGGTCGCGGCGATGAGATCAAGTGCGCGTTGGCGAAGTTTGGGGTCGGTTTCTTCCTTAGCGATTTTTTCAAGGAGCGGCTGGAGTCTCGGATCGTTCGGGTTTCCACCGTCATCAAGTGTGTGCCACGCCGCTTTACGGACGCGCAGATCTGGATCCACCAAGCCTTTGTAGAGTGCGACCCAAACTTTGTCAATACTTTTCCGAACATGACACGGACAGAGGTTATCCATCGCCTCAACACGGTCATCGGCGTTGGGAGAATAGGCGAGGGAGAGGTAGTATTCTACGTCATCTCCGCGTAACCGATCTTCACCGCGTCTATGTGCTTTCCGCTGATATTTGTTCATCCCGAATTTCTTTCGCTTTGCCATCTGTTGCCTCCTATTTTATTTTCATATTGTAACGCAAGTCTTTCGTTTTTCTTCAGTTAATCAATTTTCTTAATATTGTTTGAATCAGGAATTGCGAGATTCTAAAGATTTGCAGGATGAGAATTCGGAAAAGTGGTGGGACGACTGTCCCTTCCGCTAAGTGATTCTGCTAAAAGCAAAACGTACACGATTATTCATTTGTACCTGTCATAAGTTGGATACTTTACTCACTCTCTAATAACCAAAGTTGATCTTCTGATTCTGCTTTTGTACGTCCGGGGGGTTTAGGAATCTCTTCTTGGTGCATTCCTATTAGAACCCATGATGCCCATTGATATAGACTATTTCCGGTCCGTGTTTCCGAACTAGGGGACCACTCGCGTTTGAGCTTCAGATTCAAAAACCTTCCAACTGCTCTACCATCAGCGGTCGGATTTCCTTTTAGATAATCAACGACCAATTGTATCGTTTTTTCTCTACAGACTGCATCCCATAAGATTTCTAATGAGGACTTTGACTCAAATTCAGTTGGTTCAATAATTGAATATCTACCAAGTTCATTTTTAACCACGCCTAGTCCTCGTAATACCCTCAAG
>VXZL01000087.1 GCA_009845505.1 Candidatus Poribacteria bacterium
GTATCAACAGTCAATTTGCCGGCGAAAAAGACTTCATGGACTCACCTCCTTGGTTACTGTCTCCTTGTTTTCTCCATTAATCTGTTTTGCTAGTATATCAAAGTTCGTTCCAAATGGCAATTGGCCCTTGGGGCTCGAACCTGATTTTTTTATTCCTATAGACAATCCGATTACTGGAAAAAAGGTTTTACTTGGAAAACAGCTCTTCTTTGATAAACAACTCTCCAAGGACGAAAATATCAGTTGCGCGGTGTGTCACGATCCAGCACATGGATTTTCAAATGGAAAGGCGGTTGGCGAAGGTGTTTTCTCCAAAAAAGGAAACCGAAATGTGCCAAGCATTATTAACCGTCTTTTTGGGCAGACCCATTTTTGGGATGGTCGGAGTGACACGCTTGAATCTCAAGTTGTGGGGCCTTTGTTAAACCCCAATGAAATGGCCATCAATGAAGAGCTGCTTATCGAAAGATTAAAGGCAGATGTGAACTATCAAAGGCTTTTTCAAGAAGTTTTTGATTCCACACCGACTTTAGAGAATGTGAGTCAAGCAATTGCCGCTTTTGAACGCACGCTCCTCTCAGGGGCAACTCCGTTTGACCGGTATGAGTGGGATGGAGAAAAAAAGGCGTTGAGTGAGAGTGCTATACGAGGGCTTGTACTGTTCCGGGGAAAAGCGCGATGTTCGATATGTCACATCGGCACGAATTTCACAGACGAGAAATTTCACAACCTTGGTGCTGGTGAAGGAAAGGGTCAAAAAGATCCAGGGCGATCGCAAGTCACAAAAGATTCAGTAGATTTTGGCAAGTTTAAAACACCAACGTTACGAAATGTTACTTTGACGGCTCCTTATATGCACGATGGCAGTTTGGCGACCCTTGAAGATGTTATTGCATTTTACGATCGCGGTGGAAGCCCCAATCCAAATTTGGACAAAGAAATTAAACCTTTGAAGTTGACGAATCAAGAAAAAGCAGATTTGCTGGAATTTCTGAAAAGCCTCACAGGCCCTGTCATTTCAGTGAATGTTGAAGAATTGAAAGAACTAACACAATGAAAACGTGGTTTATTATACTCATCAGCATGCTCTTTTTAAATATAGGAGTTTCTTTTTTTTCAGCAGCTGGAGAAAAAAGAATAGGTGTTATTCATGGGCGCGTGCTATTGGATGAGAAGGTCCCTGACTTACCTCAGATCGTAATTGATAAAAGCGTTGATTTTTGCGGTAAGAAGATGACTGACCCCGTCTTAATAGTCCAAGATCAAGGGGTCCAAGGGGCTGTTGTTTCCATAGATTGGACCGGAGAGATTTCGATAGAGGACCCACCCCAAAATGTATCCCTTCAAAGTCGCCAGTGTCTTTTTCAACCGCGTATTCAGGCGACGCAAATCGGTGCCTTTCTGGAACTCAAGAGTGGTGATGAGATTACTCATAACCCACACGGTTGGTGGAATAATACAAAAACAGTATTTAATATTACCCTTTTAAATCCGAATTTGAAGTTCAAGAGAAAACTCAAATGGGAAGGGATTTATCGGGTGGAGTGCGATACACATACATGGATGAAGGCATACATTCTGGTTTTTAAGCATCCTTTTTACACCGTGACAGGAGCTGCAGGCACTTTTGTGTTAGAAAACATTCCTATAGGCAGATACACACTCCGCGTTTGGCATGAAGTACTTGGCAAACATACCTTAGAAGTGGTTGTGACCCCTAACAAGGAGACGGAAGCGAATTTCATACTCTCTCTCATGGATCATCGACGTGAAGAACTCAGGCCGAAGACCGTTTCGCCGTGGCCTCTGGAGAATCCCCAATAATTGAGGCAGATATTATGAATCGAAAGAGTTTCATAGCGTTTGGACAACAACACCTAAAAAGTTGGGGAATTAGTCTTCTCATCTCCTTTTGTCTTTTATTCGTCTTTCTTATAGGCATTGCTCCCCAGGAAACCCCTCACATGAAAAAAGCACGATCTTTATCAATTCCAAATGCCTTTAAACAGATTTTAGATCCTTTTACTCCCGTTCTGAATTTAATAGTGCCTGAGCAGCTAGGCATTACGCAGTGGCAAATAGGAGAATATGCACAATATCAGTATCATCGGTATCAATCATAACTCCCTTTATTTTCCTTGTCGGCTGCGGATGCAGATAAGATCGTGGAGTTTCATATTATTGGTGAATTAGAAGCGAATGGGTCTCACTATCATTGGATGAAAACTATAGGTACGCTTTTTTTTCGGCAAATACCAGGAGATATTTATCAATTAGTTCGGCCCGCCGATATGCGCATGACTTCGGAAAATCGAAGGTACCGATTTGTCCAGAATTACATCCCATCCAAGGAAAGATTTTATGAACAGAATAGTCTTCCTATAGTGAAATTAGTTAAACTAGGTCCAGCTGAGATCGAAACCAGAGCAGGACGTTTCAAATGTATGCATTACCGTGTTGAATTAGGCCCAGATTTTCCGACGCATGAAATTTGGGCAAACGCCAAGGTTGGCCCTTTGGGAATTGTTCGGATGCAATCACAGAATGAAATTTTGGAATTAATTTCTTTTGGACAAAAAACAGACATTACGGTCCCGAAATTGTTTCAACCTGTTATTCAAGGAACATCAAAATTAGATCATGGGTGTACTTCTTGTCATGGCTCAGACAACTGTCACGAATCTATCTTCCCACCAAAGTAAGCGGTTTGAATCAGTCGTCAAGGGATGGATAGTACTATTAGGTATTATCATGTTAACCTTGAGTAGCTGTGAGAGAAAATCTCTTGATAGATCGCCTGTTTGGGGGAAAACAAAAGATGTCACTGAAAATTTACACCATCGCCTACAGGCCGAGATATTTGAAATAGACAAAGACCCGGTCATATGTGAACTCATTCCTAAGCCATCTTGGACATTAAGAGTGCCCTTTAAACCTAGAACCGGGACTCGTGAGCAGGTCCGTATCTCCTGGGAACGTGGAAGTTTTTGGGTTAAGACAGATGATCATGCCTTAGTTGTAATC
>VXZL01000132.1 GCA_009845505.1 Candidatus Poribacteria bacterium
CTCATTTTCTGGAGTGAAGATTTACGCGACTTGATGGACATCAAAGTGTTTCTCGATGTGGATGCCCATGAACGTGTTCTCCGACGGATGCTCCGTGATGTCGCGCAACGCGGCGGCGACTTAGAGTGGGCTATCAATTGGTACCGCCGCGACGTCCTTCCGAATTTTCCTGTCTATACGGAACCCTGCAAACAGTACGCCGATCTAATTATCCCCTTCCAAAATGACAATCCTGTTGCCTTACAAACACTCGTTGCGGGCATCCAGCGGCGGATTCAAGAAAGTAGAACGTCTTCGTAAAAAATGCGCGCTGAAAGCATGCCTCTATCCGTCAAAGTCATTTTGACATCACGCTCTGCCACACTGGCAACGGTGGTGTCAATTTGGCAAACCTAAATTGTCAGCCATTTCTCCACAAATTTCTCTATATAGATATCCTTCCTAAACGGATAGGCACAAAGCATCCCATGTACAGCGGGCTGATACGCTTGCCTAAAACTGAAAACCAACTTTGGCACGCAATTTGCTTATATGCAAGCAGTGAGGCGAATATGTCTGAAATGCCTCTGAAACGATTGGCACAAAACTTGCTTATAACATTTACATACACACCCAAAACTTAAAAGGAGAAAAAAATGAATTACTTAACGACACGCAGACCGATGAGAAATCTGTTCAACCTCCACAACGAAATGGGACGCGCTTTCGGAGACCTCTTTGGCTCACAGGAAAGCGGAACGGATACGGAAGAGACCTATTGGATGCCCACGGTGGATATTTCTGAAACTGAAAACAATTTTGAGATTCGCGCAGAACTTCCAGGGGTTTCCGAGAGTGATGTCAATATCTCAGTAACCGATAACCGTCTGACTGTGAAAGGTGAAAAACGGCAGGAAGCGGAAACGGAAGGTAAAAATTATCACCGCGTGGAAAGGCGGTACGGTAACTTCCAGCGGAGCTTCACGCTACCGAGGAACGTTGAGACTTCTAACATTAAAGCGGGATATGCAGATGGCGTGCTGACGCTTACAATTCCGAAGGCAGAAGAAGCGAGGCCGACTGAGATCCCGATTATGACAAACGCTTCTTAATTCAGTGATCCGGGTATGCCTCATCTGCTGGACAGCAAATGGGGCTGCCCCAACTACAAAAAACGGACGAGGCAGGAAAACTTTACACAAAAGGAGAATGAAAAATGACTTATTTGACTTTGCACAGACCGACAGGAAAGTTGTTCAAATCTTACAATCCATTCTATGGACCGTGGCGGACCAGAGCCGATGCCGATGAATACAAATGGACACCTTCAGTTGATATTTCTGAAACAAAAGATAATTTTGAAGTCCGTGCGGAACTCCCAGGGATAGCGAAGGACGATCTTCATATCTCCGTCAAGGACAGCCTCTTAACCCTCAGCGGCGAAAAGCGGCAAGAACAGGTAGATGATACCCAAAACTATCGCCGAGTCGAACGACGCTACGGGAACTTTGAGCGGAAATTCGCGCTCCCACGGGAAGTGACAGCCGACGACATCAAAGCCGAATACACCGATGGTGTTCTGACGGTCTCAATCCCGAAACCTGAAGCGGCAAAACCGGCTGAAATTCCAATTACCACTGCAGCTTAATGAACTGTGATTAGAACGAAGTAAAAAGGCTGGCGCGTGAATGTGCCAGCCTTTCTTTTTCTCTGTGATGCGTGGACTACGCCTCGCCTTTGTCCTTTAGAACACCGATGTAGAGAAGTGCTGCGAGGATTGCACCTACGCAGGGTCCTACAAAGTAGAGCCAGATGTCGGCGTAGTTGCCGCTGACAATGGCGGGTCCCAATGTGCGCGCTGGGTTGAGAGATGCGCGTGTCAACGGTCCGCCCATTAGGATGCAAAGTGTCAGTGTCAGTCCGATAGCGAGTCCCGCGAAGTTCGCGGCTTTTCCACTGACAGCCGTATTGAAAATTGTATTAACGAGGAAGAAGGTGAGTATAATTTCGACGACGAGTCCTTGACCTACGCCGACGTTTTCACTTAAAATCGTTACGCCGAGATCGCCTGGATTCGGTAACACTGCATTAAGTACAACTGCCCCCAAAATTCCACCGAGGAATTGGACAATCCAGTAACCGATGGCTGCAACGAATTGGATTTCTCCGGCTATTAGGAGACCGAGCGTCACGGCCGGGTTGATATGCGTGCCAGAGATGTGTCCATACGCGTAAGCAAACACCACAATGACTAAGCCGTGGGCGAGTGCAACACCTACTAAACCGCCTTCGCCAATTGCTAACGCGCCCGCCCCAATAAAAATCAACGCAAAGGTACCAATAAATTCGGCGATTAAGTTTTTTGTATTCATGAAACTCCCCTTTAGGTTAAAATTGAACGGTCGAACGAATGTTAATCTGTCAAGAAAGTGCCTTATAATCCCTAATAGTAGAAGTATAGCAGCCTCTTAATTTTGCGTCAATAGTGAGGATTGCTCAACATTCGGCGTTTTTGCCGATTTTGGTGAAAAAATCGCGAGCATGAAGAAATCCGCATTCATTTTGAAGTTGACAATTCCTGGTGTTGGTGTTAAATTAATTTGAAGGGCATTGTCTAACAATCCCAATGCTTTAGCTTTGGGTCCAACCCCCGTGTCTCGCGCGTTGGCAGCAAAAAACATTTGACGAAAAGGTGCATTTTGTGGTATAATTACTATATCAAGTTGGCAGATATTACCAGCGTCATCGCAAGGTGGCGTATCTGCCTACCCACTGGTAAGGGGTTAAAGACTTGATGCTTGAGACACCATGATAAAGACACATAAAATAGCATTACGCCCGAATCGCGATCAGGTTGCGTGGTTTTATCAACAATGCGGTTATGCGAAGTTTGCCTATAATTCTGCGTTGTCTGATTTTAAGGCGGAACTTGGTAAAGCTAACGTCATATCCATGTATGACCTAAACAAACGCTTTAATCAGGAGAAGAAAGCGTTTGCTTGGACGCAGGCACAAGACCAACGTGCTGCGATGTACGCTGTCCACAATCTCGGCAAGGCAATAGAGAATTGGAAAGCGAAACGTGCGGCGTTTCCAAGATTCAAGAAACGTGGTTGCAAGCATGCCTACACAACGGATGAGCAAGCTGTGCGTGTGGAAGGCAAACGTATCAAGTTGCCGAAAATCGGTTGGATACGCACTTTTGAGAAGTTGCGGTTTGTGGGTAAGCTCGTATCTGTGACGCTCTCAAGAACAGCACATCGTTGGTTTGCGTCTGTATCTGTAGAAGTGCCACTGCCTATAGATCGGTGTGGGGTTTCGTCCGAGTTTGTAGATTATTTTGCGTCAACTGTTGATATTGGAACACCTTATCAGATAGAACGTTCTATCTACCCCAGTATCGGTATAGACGTAGGTATCAGCACACTCGCAACGCTTGACGATGGCACGAAATACGAGAACCCGAAAGCACTCAAGGGGTATGAGCGAAAACTCAAACGTGAGCAACGCAAGTTAAGCCGCAAGGTATTTTTAAGCGAGAACTGGTATAAGCAGAAACGGATTGTGGAGCGTATCCACTACCGCATCGCTTGTATCCGAAAAGACGCCCACGATAAAGCAACGACGGCACTTGTAAAGTGTGCGGGTCGTATTGGGATAGAAACACTTTTGGTTGCCAACTTACTTAAGAACAGAAAACTTGCCAAGGCGTTATCAGACGCAGCACTTGGTGGTTTTCTTGAGAAGTTAAGAACCAAAGCCGAATCGTTTGGAATACCCGTTGTCCAAGCAGATAGGTTCTTTGCGAGTTCTAAGACCTGTAGCACTTGTGGGGATAAGAAAGACGACTTAACGCTTTCAGATAGAGAATATCAGTGTAACCGTTGCGGAACGTCCATAGACAGGGACCTAAACGCAGCAATCAATTTAAAGAACGTCGCGGTGGGGCACACCGAGACATAAAACACTTGTGAAGTTTCTGTAAGTCCTCCACTTGTGGGAGGCACGAAATGACGAAGCAAGAATCCCACGCCTTTAGGTGTGGGAGTGTCAAACGGAACTTATAGAGGCACTTTGTTTAAAAAATAATGTTGAGAGGAGAATTCTCATGGAAAGAGAAATCAGAAGCGATGTTAAAGGGATTGATCGGTTTATTTTTGAAACTGGAGCGGATCAGGAACAACTTCATCTTCATATTTCTGAAGTCGGACCTGGGCAACGCGCGCATCCACCGCATACACACGACGGACAAGAAATTTTCTACGTATTTTCTGGGGAGGGTGAGGTGCTATTTGGTGAAGAGACGCATCGTGTCAGAGACAATGAAGCCGTTCACGTCGATTGCCAAGTTCTACACGGGATACGTAATGTCGGTGAGACGCCACTCCGTTACGCTGTGATTATTGCTAAGTGAGAGGGGTTGGAAAATCCGGCATTTAACCGTGTTACGCTAAAGTTCTCTACTCTGGCGGGTCCTCTATCCATTGCTCCGTGTATAAATGATAAATGCCGTAGATACCTGCCGCAATCAGCACAATCCCGACCCCTGCTAACCCGCGCCGCACCCAAATCGGTTGTAAAAAGGTTGGTAAATTAATAGTCGTCCAACGCGGTTGCAGCAATTTTGACATAGCGATACTGAAATAGAGTACCCCGTATGCCATGAGACCAATGTTGCTTGCGAACGCCTGTTTTCGCGGCGTGACCGGCAATTTAAAAGGGTTAATAAGGTAATCTCCTGAAAAAATCAAAGTAAGCCCTACTATCAAAAAGGTGGAGAGTATCACGCTGGGATAGCCTGAATGTCGGAGCGTTACCAGTAAGCAGATGCTGATACTCCCGAGTAGAAGACTCATTATGCCTTGTAGAATCTGATAATTTCTGTTCTGTGAAACCATTTCCCACCTTCTTATTCAAATCGGACCCGTGGATCGACCAAAGTGTAACTGATGTCTGTCAGGAGTAAGCTGATAATATATAGGACGGATCCGAGATAGACCATGCTTCGGACAATTGCGAAATCTTGCGCCTGAATGGCTTCGATGATAAAACTACCTAATCCAGGGATCGCAAAAAACGCCTCTATGAGCAAACTTCCGAGAAAAAGATAGGGGATTGTTGATACCACACCCGTCAAAATCGGAATCATAGCGTTTTTAAGTGCGTGTTTAAAGAGGATTATCGCTTCACTCAATCCCTTTGCCCGTGCTGTCCGTACGTAGTCCTGGTTGACTTCCTCAAGAAATATCGTCCGATAGAAACGGATCCCTCCACCAATCCCACTCATAATACCTATCACGACGGGGAGTGCTACAAACTTGAACATATTGGGTCCCGCATCGTATCCAGAAATCGGGAAAAGCCGCAATATTTTACCAAATACCCACTGTCCACCAATAATGTAGAAGAGCGCAGAAACAGACATAAGGATAACCGCGAGGATTGTGCCCCAAAAATCGACGTAGGTCGCCCGATAGTAAGCCACAATCATTGAAAAGACAATATTTGCAGAGAGTCCCAGTAGAAATGTTGGCAGTGCGATAGCAAAACTTGCCCACATTCGTTGTGAAATTTGCAATGTAATGTCAATGTTGTTCCGATCAGAAGTACCGAAATCGAAGACGAAAAGTTTAATCGACTTCTGGAAAAAGATTGTCTCCGTAAACTGCTTGCTTCCAGATGCCGCCGTATTGAACCAGAGGGGTAGGTGATAGTTGTTCTGTTTCTTCCAGTTATCGACATCCTCTTGGGTAATGTTCTTTTCCCCAAGTATCTTGCGCGCCATCTGATCTGGTGAGTTAACGACAAAGAAAAGCAGAAAGACGAGGATATTCACACCGATTAAAATTGGAATGGCGTAAAGGGTTCGACGGATAATATAAGTGAGCATTGAAAATCTACTGCGTGCCTCGTTCACGCTTCCAAATCGTGATGATTGCTGGAATTGTACACAGAATGAGAAATGCAGCACAGACCCATAGGGGCCAGAGGATCGGCTGATTCCATTCTTGACGACTTTCGGATCGTTGTTCCCCATCAATGCGGCGATATTTAAGTGTGTTGTACCCTGTGGAAGTCGGCTTGTTATTTTTCAGCCATTGATGCGATAGACCAAAATTAACAGGGTGGAAGACGAAGACCCAAGGTGCATCGCGTTGTAGCAGACGGTTCATCTCACCGATTATCTCCAAGCGTTCTGGTGAATTTGCCATATTTTTCATCTTTTCAAAGCGCTCGTTGAATTCTGGATTATCGTAGTTGGCAGCGTTTTCACCGTCGTGCAGTGTCTTACTATTGGGTCCGTAGAGCAGAAACATGAAGTTTTCTGGATCCGGATAGTCGGCATGCCATCCCCAACGGATGATTTGGAAGTTTCCGTTCTTAACTTTATCTCGAAAACGGTTGTAATCGGTGGTGCGGCTTTCCATAGTGATACCGAGTTGTTCTAACTGTTTCCGCATCCATGTTAAAGCGGCTGAGGCACCCGCGGATGTCCATGTGTTGTCAAAGGAGATAATGAGCGGGTTTCCGTTACTATCCTGTCCACCCGGATAGCCTGCTTCTGCGAGGAGTCGCCGAGCTTCCTCAATAGACTTGCGACTCGGTCGGTTGGACTGTGGATCCCAATCGTGTGTATACGGGTTTATACCGTCTGGACCTTCCAGATAGCCGAAGATACCGGGTGGAAGTGGACTGTGTGCGGAAACGCCGCGTCCGTTGAGGAAAATTTCAATGTATTCCTCGTTATCCAATGCTATCGAAATCGCTTGCCGAAGTTTCCGTTTTTCTGCAGTGTATCCACCGACAGTATCATCAAGCATATTGAAGGCGAAGTAAACGGATGTCGGTTCTACGCTGATACGTAGGGCTATCTGCTTTGATTTCAATACATCACTTGCCGCAGGATCACCCGTACTATCGAAGGCGACCGCCCTATCAAACGTATCCGAAGGGATGCCGGAATTGTCGTAGTAACCTTGTAAGAACTTGTTCCAACGCGGGATGGACTCTTTTTCTAATTTGTAGACGGCTTTTGGTATAAAGGGAATGATTTTCGCTGCGTCATCCAAAAGTCCCGTTTCTCTATCGCTGGGTTCGCCACTTGATGGGTAGTGTTCAACCCTAAAGTTTTCGTTCTTAACGAGAACTATTTCCTTATGTGCAATGAGGGTCTCTATCCTGTAGGGGCCCGTTCCGACAGGAAATCTATCAATTGTGATGTTTCGTTCTGTCATAACGGGTTGTCCATAAAAGTCAATTGCCTCGCGAGGCATCGGTGAAAAGAACGGCATCGCTAACCAGTACACAAACTGCGGATATTTCGCTTTGAGGGTGACTCTATAGGTGTAGCGATCAACAACTTCCACCCCAGGGAAAGACGGATCTATTTGTCCATCGGAGAGAGCATCAGAGTAGGCTTCCATACCGAGAATATAATCTTCTAACGTGCTCGAAATAGGACACGTGACTTTGGGATCCGCCATGCGTTTAATCTGGTAGACGTAATCCGCTGCGATAAGCTCGCGCGTCCCGGTCATTGGAAAATCTTTAACTTGTGTAAATCCTTTTACATCTGCCTTTGTTAAATTGTGGTAACGCCATTCGCCCGCTTCAGTTTTAGCGAAACAGGGGTGTGGTTGGTACATGATACCCGGACGGATGCGCACCTCATACACAGCGCGCGCGACAGACGCTGCGGGCGTGTTTTGTGGCAAGGGTTCGCCGTCGGTATCGAAATAGCGAGGTTGTGGGACCGCCTCTGCTGTCAGTGGGATCAACTCGTACGGACGTTTCAAGTAGTGATATTGTAACGGGGGTTCGTAAATCTGCTGGATGAATCTGTATTCGTCGGAACTATATGACATTGCCGGATCGAAGTGTTTTGGCTCCGCACTGAACGTGTTGTAGTAGATTGCCTCATCGTGTTCAGACTTCGGATATGGATTGTTGGGAACACCACAGCCGATGCCGAAAACAATTAGCATTAGGAGTGTGCAATATTGGCTTGAAAATTTTGGCAATTTAATTCTCATCAATTTTCTTTAACGAACAACCGGGTATTATAGTAATGTTTAGAATTAATTAGACGCTCCACACCGGCGAGGTTAGAAACCTCGCCTACCAAGGGCGGGGTGAATGTCTCTTTATTTTTTAGGTTTTACTATAGATGCGATTGTTCAGGCACAGAGACCTGAACAAACGGATAAGTATTGCTAAAACGCATACAAGACGGTTAGGGATACCAAAGGACCGAATTCAAAGGCATCCTTCTCTTCATATACACCGTCTAACAATGCCCCACTGTCGTCATAGAGCGTCTCTTGGGTCAAGGGCAACATAAGTGCCACAGATAGTGGAATGTTATAGGGCGTTAAAATCGAGGCACCGACAGATGCCATGCTGAACCGGAGTCCAGAGTTGATGTCGAGTTCCGCAGCCCAATAGGCGTAGGATTGATAGAAACCGAAGTAACTCGTCTGAAGTGAAAGCCAATCGTTGAACCGATAGTTTAGACCGGCTGTGTAGGCAATCTCTCTGGATCCGCGATATGTCTTGTTATTTTCATAGAACGGGAGTTTCCCGCGGAGACTTGCATTGGCACCCCATCCTTTATAGAGTGGAAAACTATAATGCAGATCAGCGATTGGATTAAATGTGCCAGTGCCGAACTGGATATGAAGATGTTCGAGTCCAGCGTCCCCTAATTTCCACGGATCTTCTTCAGTCTTGCCAAAGGGGAGGGTTGTTCCGATACGTCCGATTAAGAAATCGTTTTCCATCAAGAAACCTGTCGTACGGTATCCCAGCAAGATGTCTGTGTCTCTGGGGCCAGTGTAGGTCTCATTCCGATGATGGTTGTCCCGATTGCGGACAATTGCTTCGAGTTCCGCTTGGGCAACCGGCTCAATCTCCTCAATAGTTGCCTCTTGGATTTTGGCTTCGTAAGGGATATTCGCTTCGAGCGTCCACTGTGGGTTGAATTGGTATTGCAACCCGACATCAACGCGATAAATATTGAGTGTAACGCGGTGTCGATGTAGGGGGACGTTTATTACTTTTCCATCAGGCGAAATTCCTTTGGTTTCTAAGTGTCCACCTTGTGCGTCGAACCATCGCATCATACTGACAGTTCCCTGGAATCGCTTCATGTCTTCTGAAGTCAAACTGACTTCACTTAACCGAATCCCGCTACGCGGGATTGCAGGGTTGCTTCACGCTCCTCAGCTTTCTTGTACGAAACCGAGAGGTGCGAAGATAAATTGGAAGCAGATCAGTAGCAAAAGAATTCGAGTCATCATAGGGAATTTCCGTCCGTTTCCAAGTTGAGCCACTGGACTTCAGCATTGGAGAGTTCCAGTGCTACGGCTCCGAGCGAGGAGTTCAGCTCTGCTATAGTTAGGGGTCCGACAACCGGCAAAACAGGAAAAGAAAGATTTAGGCAGTATGCGAGGGATACCTGAATAGGGGAGCAGCCGGATTTTGCGCTTAATGTCTTTGCGCGTTGGAGTCTTTCAAAGTTATCGTCGTTGTAATAGACGCGCACCATATCTCGGTTTTCGCGGTTCTCGGGTGTAAATGCGCCGCTGAAGAAGCCACGTGCCTGTGAGGACCACGGCATCAATGGGAACTGGCTTTCGTTATGCCATTGACGGGCGGCATCATCCACGCAGACACAGCCTGCCCACATCGGTTCCATCGGAACTGCAAGGCTGATGTTGTTACTGCAGGACACAAATCCAGCGAGTCCATTTTCAGTAGCGTAGGTGTTGGCATCAACAATGCGTTGGGGTTCCCAATTTGAAGCAGCGATGGCACGGATACGTCCTGCACCTATTTCCTCATTCAGATAGTCGATAATTGTGCTAACGGGGATTACAGGGTCATCGCGATGGAGCATGTAGAGATCAATAGCGTCAGTGCGGAGCCGAGCGATGCTTTCATCAAGATCGGCTTTGAGTTCTTCGGGGGAAAGGCGTGGGCGTGGCACTCTACCTTGTGGGTGTCCGCCTTTATCAATGAGGAATACTTCGTCTCGGTTATTGCGTTGCCGCATCCAGAGTCCGATGAGCATTTCGCTATCACCACCGCCATAGCCGTGTGCTGTGTCAAGTGCGTTTCCACCGGCTTCAAAAAACGCGTCAAGCATTTCGACGCTGTAGTCAAATTTCAGCGGCGAAAACATCATGGTCCCCAGAATCAGTTGTGAAATGTTTTTGTTGACTCCAGGAATTTTTATTTGTTTCATTTCAAACGGTTTCCTTTTTTATCTGAGGATTCGGGTCGATCCGTTTGTGATTAGGATCTTGCGTGAATACGAAAGAATTATAGCACACCTTCAATCCAAAATCCAAAAGAAAACGCGTTGGCATGTGTCAGGCAAATGCCACAAACTAACAGTTTGTGCTACAAACGAACCGAGGGACAGGTGTTTTCACTGACGGTGTTGTATTAGCTCCAACATCCTTCCGTGTATGCTTCACGATCGAATAATTTCTGACGGAACGGTGTCGCGTTCGCCATCCATTCATCGGGAATTTCTTGGGTGTAGCGGTGGGGTGGACCGGCTTCCTTGAAAATGTCGATGGCGAAAATGCGGTAAGGTTGCGGAGAATCTATCGGTTTCGCTTCAACGGCGTGGAAGATGCGAGCATTGATGTAAACCATACTTCCGGGGGGGAGTTCAAGCCTTTTTTCTTCCAATTTGCGTCCAACCTCGTGGTCGAAATCGCCTGCGAGCATCCGTTCCGGAGTTGCTGCTTTCGTTGGTGCGACCTTATGGCTGCCCGGTATCACTTTGAGATTTCGATCGCCGCGTGTGAAGCCATTTGGGTAGTACAAAATCTGGATGTAATAGTTATCGCGTTCGGTGAGATTGACAGGATTCTCATGCTTCCAGTGGTGATGGTCTTGATGGTACCCGAGTGGACCGACCCCACGGGGTGCAATGTTAAGAGCGGAGTGGCAGAAGTGGTATGCCTCGCCGATAGTGGCGCGTATGAGTGCTGTAATGAAGGGGTCGTCGATAAGTCGGTCGCTGTAAGCACCGCGATCGTTCCATGGACGAATGAAGTAGGGATGTCGTTGGTCATCACCGTTGTTCAACGCTTCAAGGTACTGACGTACCGGGTCAAAACGTTGGGTAATCTCTTCAATTAATCCTTCTCGCCCATCATTCGTAAAGACATCAGGATAAGCGATGTAGCCGTCGTTATGAAAAGCGTCAATATCTGCCTGTGAAGGCTCGGATAGTCGGAAAAGTGAATCAAATGTAGTCGTAGTTTTCATGGTTGTAACTCTTTTACATTTTTAGCAACCAATTTATAATTGCTCAGCAACAATAGCTTTTAAAATTTGCAGGACGTGTTCGGCTTCAAAAATCCCATTATAGACTCGCGAAAATTCAACAGTGAATGTCGGTTTCTTTGTTTCAATACCATCAACGCTTCCTCGAACAAAGGTCCAACTTTCAGAAACGGTATAGCATCCGAAAATTTTTTGGGGTCCTTTAAGTATTACTTCTGATTGCGCTTCTGCTTGACTTTTCCAATTAAGCCACGCGGCAGCGAGCATTTCACCGTAGAGTTGAATCTGAGGGTCGGAAGAATGAACACCGCGCTTTGCTTCATGGACAATGAGATAGGGCGTTTGTGGTTTCCCCGCGGCAGCCGGAGCAAGCGCGCCATCAGCCTCACCTTCGAGTTGAAAAGTAGAATACGTCGCTTTCAAAGGGATACCTGTCCACGCTTGAACGTAAGCCTGCTCGGCGAGCACCAACAGTGGATAGATAGCCCGCGCCCAAAGCGTTGCTTCATTCATGACGACCAAATCCCGTTCTCGCAAAATTGATTTGAGGTAAGCAATTTGAGCACCCTCCGCTGGGGTCAATTCGCTTTTTGGCATGTTTTCCCACCGGTCAGACACGCCAACTTGTATATGGACTGTTACGAGTGCCCTAAGCGTTTCTTCAGATAATTGCGCCAAACTATAGGATTCCATATTTTAAAACCTCCTACTTTGACAGGGCAGAACATCGCATCTATTCGCGCGACTCTTTTTACATCCGGCTGTGCCCCTCTTCTTCAAACTGCAGCAGCAGCGCTGCGAGTCTCCCCAAAATCTCTGGATACGTGTCCCACACATTGTTCATTTCCCCTGGATCATCGTAAATATGATAGAGTTGCCCTGGTGTATTAGGATTGGGGCGCCCATCGCGAGGTGGGGGCCATCCGCCCGAACCTTGCGTCCCCAAAATCAGTTTCCAATCGCCGTGTCGGATAGAAAAAACCCCGGTGCTGGAGTGATGCACGATAGCGGAGCGTAATGGATATTCGGTATCTTCCGCCAATAACGCGGGTAAGATATTACAACTGTCCTGTCCTGCGTCTTCCGGGACTTCTGTTCCGACAATCGCGGCACACGTCGCCATAAGGTCTGTGAGGCAGGTTAGGGCATCGGTTTCAGTATTCGGCGCGATGATACCGGGCCAACGGGCAATCAACGGTTCACGGTGTCCGCCCTCCCAAATATGCGCTTTGTACCCGCGCCAGTCGCCGCACGACTTGTGGTCGTAGAGATGATACGGCATTGGACTATCATCGTCTTGGATTCGGTCGCCGGGCAGTGCGCCGTTATCGCTTGTGACAAAAATGAGTGTGTCGTCCGTTTTACCAGTGCGTTCTAATGCATCCATGACTTCACCGACCATCCAATCGACAAGCCACACGAGATCACCGCGTGGACCGGCACTGCTTTTACGGCGCGCGAAGTCTGGTACAACTGCCTCTGTGCAAGGTTCATGTGGGGCAGAAGGGGTGAGATATAAGAAGAACGGAGCATCGGTATCGGCTTGCCCTTCAATGTATTCGACCGCTTTCTGTGCGATAATGGGGTCAGCCTCCTTGTGCTCCCATCCGGGGACCATCATGCCACGGCGACTCGTAAATTCTGCTACGTCATGATAGGTGCTTGGAATTTCGACAAAGGTATCATTTTCAATGAAACCGTAAGGGGGTTGGCATGTAGGACACCCCGCATTTCCGTAAAAATAGTCGAATCCGATATCAATAGGCCCCCCGGTTAGCGGTGCGGTAAAGTCAATATGTTCTTCCAACTCGCGTTCGGCATTTGCCCAAGGGAGCGGTGCGTTGAAGTCAAAATCGTAGCCAGGAACTGTTGAGAATTCGAGTCCCAGATGCCATTTACCGACACAGGCGGTGTTGTAGCCAGCATCTTTTAGGAGTCCAGCGACAGTCAAACGTTCGCGTTCAATCAGTGGTGGTTCGTATCCGTAAAGCACACCGTGTTTGAGTCGACTCCGCCAGCAGTAGCGTCCGGTGAGGACTCCATATCGTGTGGGTGTACAAACAGCAGAAGGGGAGTGGGCATCGGTGAAACGGATTCCCTCTTGGGCGAGTTTATCGATGTTCGGGGTGGGAATCTTTGACTCAGGGTTATAGCAGCCGACATCGCCGTATCCCATATCGTCTGCCATGATAAAAACAATATTGGGCAAGTTATGTGTACCCATTGCAGGCTCCAGATTGGCGTTGTGGCGATAAGGTATCGCGCATCTTATAATTTCGCCTTTAGCTCAGCGAGGTCTTTGTCAATTGAAGATTCTTTCGCATAACTCGAAAATTCGCGTTCTGATCTCGTATCTTGATATGCGACATCCATTTCAGCGGCAGCTTTTGCCAAAGTTGCTGCCTCGGTTGCGTCTTGTTCCATCTTCGTAAGCGTTTCAAACGCCTTATTGTCTTGTATCTCATTTAGCATCTCACGGAGGTGTGCTTCGGCATCAACGTTCCTGTGTTGTGCAACGACGGTGGTCTTTTGCTCGTCTGCTTCTATCACTTTCTGTTGCAGGTGTTCGAGGAGATCACTGAGTGCTTGGACGACCTGTTTCTGATCTTCCCATTGGGTCCTATATTTCTCTGCCAATTGTTTATACTCGTTTCGTTTTTCGATGTCTTCGCGAGCCAAGTCTTCACGTCCAGCGTTGAGGTTAATAACAGCCCGTTCTTGCCATCTTTCTACTTGCGCGACGGCCCCTTCGTAAGCGTCGTGAAACTGCTTTTCAACGCCGATAGAGGCATCAACTTTCTGGCATGCCGCTGAGAGTTTACTTTTCATCTCAACGATTGCAGCCTCTAAAACCATTTCAGGTTCTTCGGTTTCAGTGTGTTCTAACTCAGGTTCAAATTCCACAACGACGGTCTCAGCGAACTTATCTCCGAGACGTTGCCGTTTCTTTCCGAATGACCAGAAGAAGTCTAAGGGTTGAAGGAGACCTGCAAATCGACGGAGGAAGGCATATTTGAAGGTGCAAGGTTTACCGTCTTTTAGTCGGATGACCTGTAGAGACAATAATTTTTTTCCGATGCCCTGACCGTTTCTGAAACCGTCAATGAAAAATAGACCGAATGCCCATAAAGCAGCACTAATAAGCGCATAGACGCTGAATGTAACACTCGCTTTCAACATATTAGAGAATTCTGTATGGAAAAACAAAATTGCTACCAACGCAAAAAGAAAGCCGAAAACCGATTGCGTGGCACCTATGAGTGCGAGGTCTATAAAGAGGGCGTATAACCGCTTCATTCGGGATCCTAATTTAAACGTTTTGCCTGCGATTTTGATTGATTTCATTTTGACACAACCTTGCGCTTTTCGTGGGAACTTGGAAAGATAGATGTATGTTCTATCCTTACTAAACTTTGGACAATTTTTAGTGCACACCTTTCGCTCCGCTGGGGCTTGCTGTTGTGGATAGTGGCGTTTCTATAGACCTTTCGCTCCGCTGGGGCTTGCGTCTGGGTTGATTTGTGTCTATTTTTCTCCGAGTTGGGTTTGGGCATGGAACTTGAAGAAAAATCAGAGATGCTTTGAAAATGGGCATCATCCACACAGAAATTGTCCAAACCTTAGTTAATAGAGTCTACAATGGACAAACAGGATAGTTAAATTCTGTGTACACACTGCTGAAATCTTAAGGCTGTCGCTCAGTATTATGCTTTCATTATGCTTTCTGATCTACCATACTTGCGAGGATGCCGAGGATCTTGTCGCATTGTGCGATTGTATAGATTGTCATGTCAATATGCAGCTTTTGCCCGTCTAATTTGAGGAATTGCCATTCTGTTCCTGTCGTGCTAGCCCCATAAACAGAAAATATACTGTTTTCTTTTTCGTGATTAAAGTGCTGTGCTGCGATCATCTCAGCAACACATTGTCCAAATCCGAGTTTAGGTTCAGCGTTCTTTGCCTCAACTAGCGCGATGACCGGTGCCTCGAGAAAAAATTGCTCTGGCGACAAACTTATCAAAAAGTCGCATACGCCCGTTAAGCCCTTTTCTGCATCGACACTGAAATCAATCCCGGAAAAGAGACTGATGCGGCGATCGAAATGCTCTCGGAGCTCAAACAAGACATTCGCGACTATCAACTCCGAGCGTGCTTTCTCTGTTCCTATCGCGACGGCTAAAGGGACTTTTTTTCGCAAATCATCCGTGAAATGTGAGCCCGGTGTTATAGGTTCTATCCCAGAAAAGAGATCTATAGACCCAATCGTTTGCAATTCAAAGGCTGTTCGCACTGATTCCAAAGTGAAATTACTATAAGCCATCGGATAGACCTCCTAAGTGTGATAGGGCTCAGACACCGAGACCGGTCCAACACATCATAAGGTCGGTACGGTCACCGCGACTTCACGTCCACCGGCGTTTGAGGAATCAATCACGCCTTGAATGATGACGTTGGTGAGCATAACACCATACGGGTCAATCGGTGAGGATTTACCTTCACGGACAGCATCAACAAAGGCGTTATCTTCGGCGTGGAACACGTCAACCGATTCAAATTCAGTGAACTCTTGATCGAAGATTTCACCATCTTTGTCGCCGTAAACGCGGACCCCTTCCTCGGGACCTCGGACTTCACCGATACCGAGACGGAGCCCTGCTTTTTTACCGAGGAAAATCGTTCCACCCAGCGAATCCATGTTCATGCACCAACAGGTCTTAAAGACCATGCGCGCCCCGTTTTCAAAGACGACCCAACCGACGCCAAAATCTTCAACTTCAGTCTCCTTAAGTGCAGGATTCCATGTGTTGTGGAGACTGAGGTAGTTAGAGGTAATACCAGAGACGGCGACAGGCTTCGGGTGTCCCATCAGATAGAGCGCGGTATCTAAGGCATAGACCCCGATATCGGCAGATGCGCCCAAACCGGCTGTTGCTTTTACGATAAAACTACCCCCCGGATTTCCGCGGCGGCGATCGGCAACGGTTTCGACGTAATAGATGTCGCCTAAAGTGCCAGCGTCAACGATTTCTTTTGCTTTAATGACTTGTGCTGAATATCGGAGTTTAAGTCCGATCATTAGGATTTTATTGTTTTCTTTTGCGGCGCGCCACATTTCCGCGGCGGCATTGAGTGTCGCCTCCATCGGCTTTTCGCAGAAGACGTGTTTACCTGCGTTGAGTGCGGCGACAGTCGGTGCGGCATGCACACCTGTTGGGGTACAGACGTAGACAGCCTCAATCTCGTCCATTTTGAGCATTTCGTTGTAGTCAGAAAATGTGCGTTTGATGCCCCAACGCTCTTTCGCGCGTTCGAGGTTTGCTGGCACGAGGTCGGCGGAGGCGATTATTTCTGCGCCATCAATGTTAGCGATGGTGCCACAATGCGCCTGTGCGATACCACCTGCGCCAATTAAGCCTAATTTAACTGTTCTCATTTTGGTCTCCTCATTAGATATATCTCCTCTTGATTGTATCCTATTTTTCTTTTGCAAGTCAAGGGAAAATTGAATCGCGGATTAGGGGTGGGTATCTGTCTGGATCGCGGAGGACGCGGATTTTTCACACATCTTGTCGTCAGAAGCAGGATTTGCGGGATTATTAGGATTGTGGATAGGAGTTGACGGATAAGGATTAGCGGTGGGTATCTGTCTGAATCACGGATTATCGCGGATTGCGCGGAGGACGCGGATTGGGATCCTTTTTTGCGAGGTTCGCCTAAGTTTCGTAGGAAGGATATGTTTATAGAAACTTATACCGGAACTTTCGTCGATTTGTGACTCAATGCAGCAAGACACGCACCTAACATATTCTCAACCTCTTGCCGTGTATCATCCCGCAACGGCCCCGAAAGCGCGGCACGATACAGATTCACCGCGCGACTCGGTTCTCCTGCCTTCTCATAACACGATGCTGCACTGATACGATGGATCGCACCCTCTAATTCTCTACCAAGTGCATCAAGCATCGGTGCGATATGTTCCTCATAAGTCGCAGCAGACAGCCAAAGCGGTTGTGCCGTTTCCGTCATACCGACTTCCCACAATGCCCGTGCTTTGGAGAGGATCTCTGACTTTCGGCTCATGTTTTTTTTGAGTGTCTTCGTGT
>VXZL01000206.1 GCA_009845505.1 Candidatus Poribacteria bacterium
AAAGGAGATAGACCGATAATTACCTATATCATTCGCCGATGTTTGATCGCAATCCCGACGCTTTTGGCGATTTCTATCATCTCTTTTATCATCATTCAGCTCCCGCAAGGCGACTACCTCGACCGAGAAATTCAACGGTTAGAAGAGGAATTCGGCGATAGCAGCTCGCTGGCACAGGTAGAAGAGTTACGGGAACGCTATGGGTTGAACGACCCGCTCTGGAAACGTTACCTTATCTGGATAGGCGGCTTTGTCCGTGGGGACTTCGGTGAGTCGTTCGAGTATAAGCGAGAAGTCCACGAACTGATTTGGGATAGAATCGTCTTCACGCTGATTATCTCCATCGGGTCGCTGATCTTCACTTATGTTCTCGCTATACCACTCGGTGTCTATTCCGCAACGCATCAATACCAATGGTCAGACAATTTTCTGACCTTTCTTAGCTTCGTCGGGATGTCAATACCGGCGTTTCTCTTAGCACTATCGCTAATGGTGTTTGCGTTTGACATTTTCGGCATTCCGTTATTTGGACTCTTTTCAGCCTACTACGAAGGCGCGCCGTGGACGTGGGGAAAGTTGGGTGACCTGCTTACCCACCTCTGGATTCCTGTCATTGTTGTTGGGATTAACGGGACCGCCAGTTTGATGCGTATCATGCGGGGTAACCTACTTGACGTTTTGGGACAACCCTTCGTCCAAACCGCACGAGCGAAGGGACTTAAAGAGGTCGTGGTGGTGAGCAAGCATGCCGTGCGGATCGCAATTAATCCGCTCATTAGCATTTTAGGGATGAGTCTACCGGGTATTCTCTCCGGTTCAGCAATCGTCTCCATTGTGCTGGGTTTGCCGACGGTCGGTCCGATTCTCTTACGAAGTCTACTGAACGAGGACATCTACCTCGCAGGGACGCTCATTATGATGCTGAGCCTCCTGCTGGTCATCGGCAACCTACTTGCAGATATCGCCCTCGCCTGGGTAGATCCGAGGATACGTTATGAATGATTTTTTAATTTTTCCTTACGATTCGTTCAGATAGATTGATAATTTCACGTTCTGTTCCGTATATCTGCCCTCCATTACATTACGGGCTACACAGTTTGGATAAATATATGAAAGCTACAATTGAGACAGTAGAAGAGATTGAGGGTGCAGGCGATCTTCATACAGAAGGGGGTCAACTGAGCTACCGTCAGTTGATATGGCGACGCTTTCGCAAAAATCGGATGGGGATTATCGCGGGTGTGATCTTAATTGTTTTCTATCTCCTCGCCATCGGGGCAGACTTCTTCGCGCCGTATCATTACAGTGAAATCAACATGCGGCTCCGCCACGTCCCACCGCAACGCCTCCATTTTTCACTCCAAGATGGATTCTACGTCTATGCCCTAAAATCGGTGCGTAACCCAGAAAGTCTTGAATTAGAATTCACCAGAGATATGTCCCAAAAGGTCCCTGCTAAATTCTTCTTCAAGGATGCTGAGGGCAGAAGGCACCTGTTCAGTTCTGCCGGTCCCATGTTCCTGTTAGGCACCGATCGGATGGGACGTGACCTACTCTCGCGAATCATGTACGGGGCGCGTGTGTCAATGACGCTGGGTTTAGTCGGTGTCTTTTTGAGCATCATCCTCGGCTCTATCCTCGGCACTATCTCCGGCTACTACGGCGGTTGGATAGACAACCTGATCCAACGGATTATTGAAATCCTTTCGGCATTCCCGGACATCCCGCTATGGATGGCACTCGGTGCCGCACTACCCCCGGGCTGGTCAAGTATCCAAATTTACTTCGGGATTACGATTATCTTATCTATTATCCGATGGGGAGGATTGGCACGGCAGGTACGTGGAAAGGTCTTGGCATATCGGGAGAGCGATTTCGTGATGGCGGCGCGTGCTGCTGGTGCCGGACAATGGCACATTATCACGAAACATCTGCTGCCCGGATGCTACAGCCATATCATCGTCATTGCCACGCTCGCTATCCCGGGCATGATTTTGGGGGAAACTGCGCTTAGCTTCTTAGGCTTGGGCATCCGACCACCAATGACCAGTTGGGGCGTTCTGCTCGAAGAGGCACAACGTGTCACCGTTCTGCTTCACTATCCGTGGCTCATTTTTCCAGCCGTACCCGTCCTCGTCGTTGTTATCGCCTTTAACTTCTTAGGAGATGCCCTCCGCGACGCAGCGGATCCGTATTCAGATTGAAAGGAAACATAAATGTCAACACACATAGATCTTGGATTCTTCGCAACAGACGTCTCGTTCACAGACAAATCCGCAATCGTAACCGGCTCCAGCCGCGGTATCGGACGCGCAATCGCAATTGAACTCGCACGTCAAGGTGCTGATGTACTCATCAACTACAACCAAAACCGGGATGCCGCCGAATCTGTGCAACGTGAAGTGGAAGCACTGGGTAGAAAAGCCGTTATCATTCAAGCCGACATCAGCGACCTCAACGCACACGAGAGATTGCTCAATACCGCACACGATGCCTTCGGAAAAGTAGACATTCTCATCAACAACGCCGGTATCACTCGCATCGCTGACATCCTTGAGGAGACACCAGAACAGTTCGACTTTATTGTTAACACCAACCTTAAAGCGACCCATTTTCTGACGCAACGCTTCGCAAACTACATGATAGCCAATGAGATACGCGGGTGCATTATCTATACACTCTCAATTTCCGATACAATGGCATCCGACAATCGAACTGCCTACTGTATCTCAAAAGCAGGATTAGAGATGAGCATGCGCGCCTACGCCGGACGATTGGCGGCACATGGCATTAAAGTAAACGGTATTGCTGCGGGTGTAATTGATACCGATCTATCGCGCGTCCGCATCCCGGATTATGAGGAAGCGGCGGAGAAAGGTTACATTTTTATGGTCCGCGCCGGTGCGCCTGAAGATGTCGCACACGCGACTATTTCTGCGATGAAACTCTACGACACTGGCGTTGTCCTCCCCGCTGCTGGTGGTGTGATGACACCACTATTGAATCTCAGGTCTATGGC
>VXZL01000337.1 GCA_009845505.1 Candidatus Poribacteria bacterium
AGATATTGTAAGACAGGACGAAGTTTACATTAAAACGAACAGCGGCAGATATGCAGTATCGCTCCCTCCATTCATGGGATGTTACACCTGAAGAAGCACGGGAAATTCAAAATAGGCTTCGCAGAGAAGTGATTGCGACAGACCGGTTTGGAACAATTAACACCGTTGCTGGGGTAGACATCGGACTGAAAAAGGACATCGCGCTCGCGTCTGTAGTAGTCCTCAGTTTTCCCGGATTACAGGTGGTGGATAGCGAGGTGGCAGAGTGCGCTGTTCGTTTTCCTTATATACCCGGGTTGTTGTCCTTTCGTGAGGTTCCCCCACTTCTGACAGCATTCGATCGGTTGCAAACGGAACCAGATTTGGTGATAGTTGACGGACAAGGCATCGCACACCCGCGACGGTTCGGGCTTGCATCGCATCTGGGACTAATTTTGGATAAACCGACGATTGGGTGTGCGAAATCCCGGCTCTGGGGACGATACGAAGAACCGGGAGTAGAACAGGGTGCTTACACTCACCTCGTTGACAAAGGAGAGGTGATTGGTGCCGCTGTTCGGACTCGCACAAACGTTCGGGTAGTTTACGTATCCGTAGGACATCGGATATCTTTGGATTCAGCACGTACATTGACATTGGCATGTTGTCGAGGTTACCGTTTGCCTGAGACAACCCGCCATGCGCACAACGCCGCATCCGGTAAAACTCCCCAAAATACACTACTGTTTTAATATAATGAACGATAACAATCCGCTGCACTGGTCGTTTGACTACAATTACGGTGCGCAAAATCCCCAATTTGCTCAGGAATTGATTAGCACACTTCGTGGGTATGATCCAGAAGCCGGTGCGCGTCAGACCGGTGTAGGACGGACTGTTAGACACGTTTACAACATCCTACCGAATTATTGGCGTGGTTATAGTAGAGGGAATGCTACGGAGCAGTTGAGTATTGGGACAGCTATCATCGAACGGAGCAAAGCCAATAACAACCTCTGGCACTACTCTGTCGAATATGAAAATACGACGAGTGGGGAAAATCTACAGATGCAGTTCCGTTGTAGTGATGAACCTTACCGCCCACTCAGGGATAGTTGGCGTGTTGATGCCCGCAATAGTAGTTTCGATGCATATTCCCGATCAACTTGCGATGGTCACCTGACTTTAGACAGAGAGGTGAAACTTCGCATCAATGGTGCTGCAGTTAATTGTGGAACAGTGGAGACAGATGTCAAACTGACGTGTGATTGGGCACTTTTTGATGTAATCCCCGCACTTGTGCAAACAATCCAAACATCAGATGACAGTGTGGAGATTGCGGTGCTGGAAGATCTGGAGCAACTCAGGCTGAAAAGTAGGCTCGACTTTCTTGAATCAATAGAGATACCTATTCCGCTTGATGGGTATTACCTCTACGGTATTGGGCTTCTGCCTTCATATTGGTGGCTTGATGCGGACGGGAACGTTGCGATTGCTTCAAGCACTTTCGAGACGTTGGTGCTCAAGGAGAAAATGGGGTAAGCGAGATGAGCAAACGTCCCAATATCCTTTTTATCAACACCGATCAGCATTCGTGGAACGCACTCTCGGCTTACGGAAATCCATATCTCCAGACACCGAATATAGATGAACTTCACCGGAATGGAACCTCGTTTCAGCAGTCGTTCTGTACGGATCCGGTGTGTGCTGCTGCGCGTTCGAGTTGGGCAACGGGTTTATACACTTCGGAAACGGGGGTGCCGTTCAACGGGGGATCTCTGCACCCAGAAATCCGGGATTTAGGACAGGTCTTGAACGAAGGCGGTTATAGGACATTCCATTGTGGTAAATGGCATGTACCCGGTAGAGATGTTCGTGAGAGTTTTCAGGTGCTTTATTATGGACAGCGAAATATTGGTGCAGGAGGTGCTGCGTATTACGATTCAGCATCCACGCATGCGGTCGCCGATTTCTTGACGAACTACGATGCTGACGTACCATTTTATCTTCAGATCGGTTACGTCGATCCGCACGACGTATGTGAATACCTGCACAATCACGAGGAAAAACGTATTCCAAATCCGGTAGAGCAAGGAATTGTTTCGGAAGATGCTTTGCCACCGCTTCCTGAAAACTTCGACTATGATGAAGGGGAAACAGTGCTGCACAGAGTCTGTCGAAGGGTTGATGACGCGCTTATTCACGCGGCTATCCTTAAAGGTATTCGCGATTGGGACGAACTCCATTGGCGTTACTTAAGATGGAACTATTACAGATTCATTGAAAAAGTTGACGCTGAGATCGGAAGGGTTCTGGCACTGCTGCGAGCAACGGGCTTGCACGAAAATACGCTCATTATCTTCAGTGCAGACCATGGTGAGGCGTGTGGCAGTCATCAGATGTTCCAAAAATTCACACTCTACGAGGAGAGCGTACGGGTTCCATTCATTGTAGCGTGTTTGAGCGACAGTATCGCTGTAGAGAAAAACCACATTAATGAAACGCATTTTGTTTCAGGTGTTGACCTATTTCCTACTGTATGTGATTACGCAGATGTTGATGTGCCTGAACAGGTACAAGGAATGAGTGTCCGTCCAATTGTGGAGGGAAAAGATGTCCCTTGGCGTGATTACGCCTACATAGAGAGCAATTATTGGGGACGCGCAATTGTCAGTGAACGGTATAAGTACGTTACAGAATATAAACCGAAAGCGGTAGAAGATTTCTCGCCACCGGGCCCTGATGCCGAACGACTTGGACTGGCGCAGTTATTTGACCGACAGAATGACCCCGGCGAGACGGAAAATTTAGCAGGAAACGCGATCTATGGTGAAGACGTTAAGATGTGTAGAGACAAACTGCTGACCCTAGAATCCAAACTACACCGGCGACGAATTGTGCAATCAAGTCCGAAACGGATAATATCGAATTGGGGTGAACGTTTACGGACATATTGGGAGCATGGCAGATAGAACAGAAAAAAATAAAATTCATTAATACAATCTAAAAAATCCAGGATTTCGGAACAATGAATATC
>VXZL01000237.1 GCA_009845505.1 Candidatus Poribacteria bacterium
CTCAGGTAGAGGCAGCGAAGCTACTTGGCGTTAAACGCCCTGAAATTTCTCGCCTTAAAACCGCTAAACTTTCTGACTACAGCGTTGAACGATTGATGGCGTTTCTTAATCGATTGAATCGAGATATTGAGATTCGCATTATTCCTTCAGAAGGTAAAGAAGGACAACAGCGGGTGGTTGCTGTTTAGAACAGAAACATTGCTAAAAAATATCTTGTATAATTCCCTTAATCAAACTCACATTTAACGAAGAAAATAAAAACACAATTTGGAGGTATATATCATGTTTTGGGGTTTCTTTGACCCATTGTATTTCGTATTCCTCGCCCCAGGGCTCGCGTTGTCCCTATACGCAACGTTTCGCACAAAAAGAACTTTCTCAAAATATTCACAAGTCGGTTCACGGAGCGGGTTAACAGGCGCGCAAGCCGCCCAACTCATGCTGAATAAACACGGCATCAGCGGTGTGCGGATTGAACGCGCACAGGGTTTTTTAAGCGACCATTACGATCCACGCGAGAAAACATTGCGACTCTCCGAAGATGTCTATTCAAGCCAGTCGCTCTCCGCGATAGGAGTCGCCTGCCATGAAGCCGGACATGCCATGCAGGACGCACACGGTTATGCGATGCTAAGCTTGCGCAGTGCCCTCGTGCCTGCGACGAACTTCAGCTCAACCTTTGCCTATATCGTAATGATAGCAGGGTTCTTCCTCCAGATGGCTGGTTTGATACTCATAGGTGTTGGACTCTTTACAGTGGGTGTTGTTTTTTCTTTGGTCACGCTTCCCGTTGAATGGGACGCAAGCAGACGCGCCAGGATTGCAATAGATGAAGCCGGAATGCTTTCACCTGAAGAAAGTCGCCATGCCAGCAAAGTCCTAAATGCAGCGTTCTTGACCTACGTCGCTGCAGCAGTGACAAGTCTCCTAACACTCGTCTATTACCTGTTTCGGTTAGGGGTTTTAGGTGGCGGGGATGAGTAAGTAGAAGTTGTTGGAAGGAGTAGGAAGAGCGGAAGCGTCGGAAATGGAAGATTGGATACCCAACCTTCCTCTCTTCCAGCCTTCCAACCAAACCCGACAGCCATTCAACTTTTGCTCGCAATATCGACCCCTGGCCACTGGTCGTCTTGCTCCGTAATATCAACGACAATGCCGTCTGGGTCTTCCACCTTGAAAGCGACTGAAGGGAGATCGTCCGAGTTCGGATCGTAAGGTTTACTGCCGTCTAAACCTTCCCAGGTAATCTCAAAACCGAGGTCTTCACACCGCGCTGCCGCCTCTCGCAAATTCGGGACACGCACTCCGATATGTAGATAGTCCAACATACCGCCGACATGCTTCGGACGGTCAGGACCGCCGTGCTGAAAGACACGGAAGTTATGGTAACCATCCGTGAGATCGTAGCAGCCGTTCATCGTTGAAAAGACACGCAAGCCGAGGGCATCGCGCCAGAAGCGGATGCTCTTTTCCAAGTCCGTCGTGCGGACACCAATGTGTACAAGTGTTGTTGACATGAGAAATTATCCTTTTTTTACTTTAGTTTGGACGGTTTCTGGAATGTGAACTCCGCTCGTAGTAGGGCAATTCATTGCCCGTTATTGACTTATGGACGTGCGATAATGCACGTCGCATGAATCAACGGTATTCATGCCTTAGGGAAACCTGAACCGGGTCGAGTACGCCGCAAAATCGCACGACTACGAACCCACCTTCAAGGTCAAATTTGACGAAGGACTACAATCTCGAAAATCCTATAATCCTGTAAATCCTGGTTCAGGCCATTAAACCCAGACAGTCGGTTCACGGTTTTCTGCGCGGTGTTCGTAGAGAAGTTTGACATCATCCGGTAGTTTATCGAAGGTCTCGCCCGGAATCGTTGCAGTATTCACACCGAAAAGTTCCAAATTGAGCCACCACGGTGCGTATCTAACAACGACAGCAGTCCGTTTACCCGCGCTCGGATTTTCTGCGTTAGAGTGCCAAATCCGGCTATCCATAATAAGGACACTGCCCGCACCACCAGTGGCTTGCAATTCACCATCAAGAGGGTTTCGGTCGCCAATACCGTCTTCTTTGCCTCTCGGATTCCGAAGGTCTACATGCGTTTTCGGAACAATCCATGTGCCGCCGTTTTCCGTCGTGAACTCCGAGAGCATCCACAGCGTTGTAATGCCAATAACAGCACTCGGAAACGGTTGTGGAATGTGCCATTTCTGGTTCAGATCATAAGGAAAATCGGAGTGATACGCACGCACCAATTCATAGTGGGGTGGACGAATCTTGTATTCCGTTTGAGATATCCGTACTTGCGGTCCCAACAACTGTTGAATAACAGTGAGGAGCCGCGCATTCGCGAGATGTTCGGCAAATTTCGGCATAAAACTGATAACATTGCGTTCCCATCTGCCGTTGTCTTTGCTGAACGCGTTATAGTCAGTTTCTGATGTTTCGACCTCTTCACGGACTGCGTCAACAACATCGGCGGGAATAACGTTCTCCAAGACACACCAGCCTTCTTCCCGTAACTGTGTAACGTGAGGTTTGATCGTCTCTAATAGGGTGTCAGTTTCCATTGAAATCTCCTTGCGCGTTATGAATCGTAACCGGTTTCTCGTTCACGGTTATAACGGACTGCTGTTTTAATGAGAGGTTCGAGTCGCATGACTTTGCCAAGCGAACCGATAACGCCAATCTCACGGGTCATTAGCGCACCCATGACATTGAGTTTACCTGTCCAAAATTTGTAGGCAACGTCGCCTGTCATCGTGAGTTCAATATCTGGGTCAGTATCTTCGCCGATACCGCGAGCAATTGTCCATTCGCCATTCGCTGCCGTTAGCGTCAGTGTACAGTCGGGTTGGGTGTAGTTGAACTGAACACGCAGGTTCAACGACTTGAGTGCCGCTTGTGCTTCTGGAAGCGTGGCGATTTCTTCAAAGAGTTCGCTGATGTAACTGTAAAGCTGGTCAGGTGCTTCAAATATAGCCATAATTTACGCTATAACATAACAT
>VXZL01000213.1 GCA_009845505.1 Candidatus Poribacteria bacterium
GAACAGAGATGAAACAGTTCATAATCGCAGAAATTTGTATTATTGTCGCCCTTGCTGGCGGATTCTGGTTGGGACGCGTCACGAACAAGAGTGAAAGTTATGCCCACTATTATGACAACGCCGACAAAGCATGGACAGAAGCACAGACACTCGACAATCCACCGATAACCTTAGATGAGCCAGACAAAAACCGTTTGCGGAAAGTTCGCGCTGCCTATCGTGAAGTTTTTGAGAAATACCCGGACAGCCTCTGGGCAGATGATGCCATCTATCAACTCGCTTCCCGTATCCCACGTACAGATGAAGAGGCTTTTGCCCTCTTTCGTCGAATCATCAACAATTATCCGGACAGCGAGTTGGCGGACGATTCGATGTATGCCATCGCTTTTGCCTCTTACCAGATTGCGGAGGAGTTAAAACGGACAGGGACACTTGAATCACTGGTGGCATACTACGACCGCGCCCTCACACTTTACAATCAATTAATTGCGGCGTATCCAGGTAGTGAACTGTCGGAGCAGGCGCAGTTTAACACAGCGATGTGCTACTACGGTAAAGGTGAATTGAATATCGCGCTTGCACAGCTGGATGCGCTTCGTGAACCCTTTAGCGATAGTCCGCTCCTCTACCAGATTCTGTACGTTACTGGCGAAATTTATCTCAAGAAGCAAGAATACGAAAATGCACGCGTGGAATTCACAAACGTCGTTGATTCCGGTGATCCTACCTTGGCACCACTTGCGAGTTTCGGTATCGCGCAGACCTATCTCGCGGAAGGTAAATATGAGGAGGCGGTAGCAGCCTATCAAACGGTTATCGATTTGTACCCAGATTCAAAAGCTGGGCAAGATGCTCACTTCTATAGGGGATGGGCTTATGAAAGACTCGGCAAGTATGACGAAGCTATTGCCCAACTTGAAACAGCGATCGATTTGTATCCTCGCAACGAAAACACTGCGAACTCACAAATTTACATTGGGCAAATCGCCTACGCTAACCAAGATATGGCGAGTGCTATTGAGGCGTATCAAAAGGTCGCTGATAACAGTACATACGATTACGACAACCGCCGACAAGCGCAATATTGGGTTGGCAAAATCTACGAAGACAACGGCGATACGGAGTTAGCGGTCGAGGCATATCGGAAATTACTCACCCAGTTTTCGGAACCGCACAAAGAAGGCGCGCACCCTTCAAACAGCATCAGCGAAACGTATATTCAGAACCTAAGGGGTACAGGACTCTAAGGCTCGTGCCAAGTCTACAAGAATATCCTCAACATCTTCGAGCCCGACCGAGATTCTGACCAAGCCGTCTGTAATGCCGGTGCGGTGTCTAATTTCCGCGGGTACATGTGAATGCGTTGTTGAGGCAGGATGACAGATGAGGGTGCGTACGTCGCCCAAGCTGACTGCGAGTGAACAGAGTTGAAGTCGATCTACAAGGCTTTCACCAGCAGCGTGTCCACCTTTTAGTTCCATCGTTATCATACCACCGAAGGCATCCATTTGATACTTGGCGAGTTCGTGCTGTGGGTGGCTGGGCAGACCGGGATAACGGACCCATGCCACCGCAGGGTGCGCCTCAAGGAACGCCGCGACGCGTCCAGCATTTTCACAGTGTCGTGTATAGCGTAACGGTAGCGTCGCGATGCCATGCAGCGTTAGCCAGGCATTGAACGGACTGATAGCTGCTCCAAAGTTGCGCAACGCGCCTTCTTTAGCACGCGTAATGAACGTCTTTTCTCCGACAATCGCACCGGCGATAACTGCCCCGTTGCCGCTCAGATACTTTGTCATGCTATGAACGACGACATCAATACCGAGTGGAATGGGTTGCTGTCCACACGGGGTTGAAAACGTATTGTCAATGATTGAAGTTATCCCGTGTGCTTTTGCAATCTCGGCAGACTTCCGCAAGTCAACGAGTTTTAAAAGCGGATTTGTCGGACTTTCAAGGTAGAGAACCTTTGTATCCGTTCTGACGGCGCGTTCAATTTGCGTCGGGTCTGTGGCATCAACAAATGTTGTTTCGACCCCGAATCGTCGCAGGTCTTCATTGAGGATTTGAAACGTAGCGGAATAGAGGTTTTCCATAGCGACCACATGCCCATCCTCAGCCAAAGCAGTAAGCAGGGCAACGCTGATTGCCCCCATCCCGGACGCTGTTGCGAGTGCGGCTTCACCCGCCTCAAGGACAGCGAGTTTCTTTTCTAATATCTCCTGCGTCGGATTGCCCCAACGGGTGTAGACGTAACCGCTTTCTTCATCTCGGAATGCCTCTGCACATTCAGCGGCAGTTGCGAACCGGAACGTGCTGTTTTGATAGATCGGTGGTAACAACGGGGTTCCAGTTTTTTCGGCGGTGTCTTTCGACGTTTCACCTGCATGGATGGCTTGGGTTGTTTTACCGAAATTTTTCTGAGATGTCATTCAAGAAAACTCCTTTTGATAACCTTCAAGTGCCAACAATTGGCGTTTCCGTTCTATACCACCGCCGTAGCCCCCCAATGTCCCGTCACTTCTAATGACCCGATGACACGGTATAAAAATAGAAACAGCATTTGCCCCGACCGCGCTGCCAACAGCCCTAACAGCCTTCGGGTTACCTATCTTTTCGGCGATCCATTTGTAGCTGCGTACCTCTCCATGAGGGATCTGTCGGATAGCATCCCAGACCTCGTTCTGAAAGTGAGTGCCGCCCTCTACCCGGACCGGGAGCGTGGCGGTATCAAACGGTTGACCCGCAAAATATCGGTCAAGCAGCGCCTCCATACGAGTCAGCACAGGATACTGAACTCGAAGGTGGGAGGGTTCATCGAATGGAAAGCCATCCGTAAAGAAAAGATGCGAAATGTGATCCCGATCCGCTGCAACTATACCGATACATCCGATTGGAGACGCGTAGGCAATAGCCCGCGAAACAAAGTCATTCTGTTCAGGAAGTGTTTTCAATGGATTCATTTTTTTTAATTTGACCTCCAGTCTGTTATTATGTTATGA
>VXZL01000186.1 GCA_009845505.1 Candidatus Poribacteria bacterium
GTCTATGATAAAATAAATGAACGCCATAAGGTGATGTAACTGTAAAACTTGCATTGGTGCCAAAGTGAGTTCGGTATGAAATAGAATACATAGGTCGGAGGTGCCCTTGAAAGCATTTCTGCGAAAACATCGAGAATTTTGGAAAACAGGAAAGACAAATTTTGCACTTACCGTAGGTTTGATGCTTGGAAGCCTCTTTTTCGGCTATGCTATTTATGAAGAGATAGGGGCTGGATGGAAAGGATATAAATCGTTCCGTATCGTGCTAACCGATACATCAGTGTTTATCCCTGTTGGTGGATTAGTCGCTGGTGTTCTAACGCTCATAGGAGATTTAATGATGTTATGGTCAGATAGATCAGAGAAACGGATTCAAGAAGCCGCTGCCAAAGCCGCTGCCGAAGCTGCTGCCGAAGCCGCTGTCAAAGCTAGAGCCGAAGGCGTTGAGGAAGGCAAAAAGGAGCTCGCTCAAAAGGTCCTCGCTTGGAACCTTCGTCGAATAGAGGCAGAAAGAAGGAACGAGCCTTTTTACGAACCGCCTCCAACCGAGTAGTGTGTAGCCCGAAAAATACGGAAATGGCAACCCAAAACTCGCTCCGAAATCTCACATTTGAACCGATGTGCTTATCTGACCTACAACAGGTCCTGGACATAGAAAACGAATGCTTCGAGGACCCATGGAGCGCGACCTATTTTACACTGTCCCTGAAGCGACCGAGATCTTATGATTTTTTTTACGTTGCGCGGTGCGAAGACACCATCCTGGGTTACATCGTGTTCGCTGTTCTCTATGAAGAAGCGCATATTTTAAATATTGCAGTGCCAATTGCCTATCGCGGACAAGGTATCGGCAAATATCTCCTCGCTTCAGCTTTAGAGATGATAGCCGCACACGACGGACGCGAGGTCTTCTTGGAAGTCGCTGTCAATAACTTACCAGCACAATACCTCTACAGACAGTTCGGGTTCCGCATCTATGGCACCCGCAAAAACTACTACGGTCGTCATAAGGACGCTTACCTTTTTCGCAAAGGAGCACCAGAAACCGATGCTACTTAACATTTTAAGCCAGACCTTTTCAGCCACTGAAACCCTCTCACTCTCAACCCGCCGACAGGAGGCGCGGACGGCTGGCAGGAACGGTTGGCGTATCATTGAAGAAGAGGTCCACTGGAACCCCGCTGAAACGGCTATTGTCGTCGTTGATATGTGGAACGAACACTGGTCTTGGGGTGCGACAGAGCGCGTGAATGTCATGGCACCTCGGATGAACATCGTGCTTGGACGGGCAAGGGAAAGCGGCGTTCATATTATCCATGCACCCTCCGACACAATGGACTTCTACGAGGCGCACCCGGCGCGCCAATCGGTCTTAGCATTACCACATGCTCAACCGCCCCCTGAACGGGAATTACCTGATCCACCCTTGCCTGTTGATGCCTCCGATGGTGGTTCAGACACCGGCGAAACCGATACCTACAAAGCGTGGCACCGGCAACATCCTGTCATTGAGATTGCTGACGCAGATGCCATCAGTGATAACGGACAAGAGGTCTACAACCTGCTCCATCACAAGGGTATTAAGAATATCATCTTCATGGGGGTGCACACCAATATGTGTGTCCTCGGACGCTCTTTTGCGATTAAACAGATGGTTCGTTGGGGTTTCAATGCCGTTCTTGCACGTGATCTCACAGATGCGATGTATAATCCGTTTAAGCCGCCTTATGTTAGTCACGAAGAAGGCACGCAGCTCATCATTGAGTATATTGAGAAATTCTGGTGTCCCACAATCCTCAGTGGTGATTTAACAACTCCGAAAGCCTAATCAACATTCCTTTGAATCTTCCCTTAAATAGGTAGGTGCGGTTTTTAACCGCACCGTTCTTCCCAACCTCACCGATTCTCCTTACTCAATCCATTTTCCCAATCATCTTGTAAATCCTGATTCTGATAAGAAAATAGCTGTTGGCAATTAGCAAATACCTACCACCTATACCCAATACCTACCCGATTACTGACCGCTAACAGCCGACCGCCATATAGTGATTTTAGTTGCAATTTGACGGGAAATGTGGTATCATACATAAAGAGTTAATGTGGTTAGAACCGATCATTCAAGTTAGAGGAGCTGCAAGTGGAAATATCTGTCTTAGTACTTAATGCAAGTTATGAAGCAATCAACGTTTGCAACCTCCGGCGTGCGATGAAAATGGTTTTCAAAGGCACCGCACAGACGGAAGAAGTCTCTGACCTTAAGATTCATTCACCCAGTGCTGCAATAAAAGTACCACATGTAATTCGTTTGGTGAACTACGTGCATGTCCCACGGAGTGTCGTCAAATTTTCACGGAAGAATGTCCTCGTCCGAGATCATTACACGTGTCAGTACTGCTATGGTGAGTTCCCAACAGCACAACTCACGCTTGACCATGTGATACCGATTTCGCGGGGTGGACAAACGAACTGGGAAAATGTTGTGACGGCGTGCAAGAAATGTAATAATAAAAAAGGAAATAAAATGCTCTACGAGACACAACTCACACTCGCACGCCAGCCCAAAACACCATCAATATTAACGTATTTACAACTCAACCGTCATTTTCGAGGATGCCATCCGTCGTGGAGAAAATATCTGTATCTCAATTGAATCATGCCAGATCCGAGAAAACTAAAAAAACGTTCGGAATTCCAGCGTGCCTATCAAGACGGCGGTAAGTATTGGAATCGCTATTTTGTGATATACGTACGACCGACAGGCTTCGAGCATTCTCGATTGGGGATAACCGTTAGCAAAAAAGTCGGAAACAGCGTCCAAAGGAATCGGGTTAAAAGATTATTTCGGGATTCGTTTCGGCACTTATGTCCTCACCTTCTGGCAGCTTATGATATCGTGGGTGTCGGTAGAACTGCAGCGACTCGGCTTAAATGTCAGGAAGCAGCAAACGCGCTCTGTAGTTTATTCCGAAGAGCCTCTATCTTGAATAGCGCGAATGTCACCACAACGCCGTGACGCAGGAACCGAAGTAGCCGATGAGGAACACAGGCGTGTCAGACTGTCAGCAGCACTTGGAAGTTATGAATCAATGCGGGCACCAGCAAACGTGCCGCAAAACATATATGGCGGCTGTACTCGTCCAACCGATCCGTTTTTATCGCCGTTTCATTTCACCGCTGCTACCCCGTTCATGTCGTTTCTATCCCACATGTTCCCAATACGCACAGCAGGCATTAGAACGTTACGGGACGCTCAAGGGGACCTGGCTAACTCTTAAACGACTTTCAAAATGTCACCCATATCATCCGGGTGGCTTCGACCCGCTGAAATAGCGGCGTAGACACGCCACGTCGAAAACGGTTGGTCTCAGAAGTACACATAGATGAGGAGTACCTAATTTCAATGGGAGTACGTTATATTCTCGCACTCGTCCTAATGATTGCTGTCATGATTGGATGGAGCCTGTTTTTCGGTAACCGGTTTGCGCCCGAGCCAGACGAATCCGCAACGACCGAAACAGCCCCATCATCTGATACACGTCAAGTGCCACCCGATGACGCGACACAGACGGCACCCGACGGAACCGAGGCATCCGTCGATACAGATCTCTGGACCCCTTTACAGGAAAGCCCGGATGACGCAAAAGTTAGCGTTCACACCGATAGGTATAGTGTCGTGTTCAACGAAAAACTTGCAATTGCCAAAGTGTGGGAACTCAATCAGTTTCCAGACCGGACCGTTGACATTGATGAACCCCTGAACCTGATTCCAGAGAACGCGCTGAGCTGCCTCGCACTTCGCTTCGCAAATGACCAACTGCAACTCGACTTGCTTAATGCTTCATGGCGAGCGGACAAGCCTGAAATCGATCTCACAGCGGGCGAGGGTGTAGAAACACTCACTTTCCGAACAATCATCGCAGAAAAACTGCAGGTTGCCAAGCAGTTAACTTTCATCCCTGGCACCTATTTTGTTAATCTGGCAATTACCTTCCAAAATGTCTCTGATGAACCTTTACTTATGGGTGGAAATTAACCGGCGAATGGATATGAACTCCAATGGGGACGCGGTATCAACGCCGACCTCCTACCTCACGAAAAGAAAAGTGGGAAACGTGGGCGACGTGGTAAAGAGGGCGCGAAGGTTTACACCGGCGAAGGGAATCCTGTGCACAAACTTAAAGACGAACAGGCTTTAACGACTGTGCTTTGGGCAGGACTTGATAGTCAGTACTTCAGCGCGCTCATGATCCCTGACCCGGAAATCGCGGCAACATATAGACTCACAGAGACTCCCAATGCGAGTGCCGGTGCTGATGTCGCTGTCGTTGCACCGACAGAGACAGTTGGACTCGTTGTTCCCGGGTTTTATCTGGCATCTCAGCAGAAAGCCAGTCACGAATTCCGGCTCTATGTCGGACCGAAAGACGACAAAATTCTGAAAACTATTGAGGCACCCAACGCAACAGAGGTACCGCTACATCTTTCCAAAGTGATTGACTTTGGATTCTTTGCTCCACTTGTTTGGGGCATGCTCTGGCTATTCCAAGGATTTCACGCCATTTTCAGAAACTACGGACTCTCAATTATTCTGTTGACTGCCTTGGTGAAGGTCATCACTTATCCCTTTACCCGCAAGGCGCACGCCTCGATGAAAAAGATGCAGAAACTCCAACCCGAACTTTTGGAATTGAAGGAGAAATACAGGGACGATCCGCAGAAGCTTAACCGCGCCACAATGCGGCTCTACAAGGAAAATGGTGTCAATCCGCTTGGGGGTTGTATCCCGTGGCTTCCACAAATTCCGCTCTTCTTCGCACTCTTTTCGCTCCTTGGCGGCGCAGTAGAACTCCGTGGAGCACCTTTCCTGCTCTGGATTCAAGACCTTTCCGCACCCGATACTTTGTTTGAATTGCCCTTTACGATTCCGCTGATTGTCACACAGATAGATGCCGTTCGACTGCTACCTATCATCAACGGATTAACAACTTGGCTTCAACAGAAATTCGTCGGCAATATGACACCAACAACCGACAATACCCAAATGAAACTGATGCAATTCATGCCAATTATCTTTATCTTCATTTTTTACAACTGGGCATCAGGATTTGTATTGTATTGGTTGTGTAACAATGTGTTCACTATAGCACAACAGTATCTACAGAACCGAAGCGCGACGGACGAAGACCTATCGGGGTCTGCAGATACTAAAAAACGGAACACTTCCAAACGGAAATAGACTTAGTCCATAGTCATACCCCGCGTCAACGACTTCACTGCCGGAAACGTTTTATACGAGGAGGACTCAACCTATGCAACATTATATTCAAGCTGAAGGCGATACAGTGGAGGAAGCAATTGAACAGGCACTCAATGAACTTGAGGCGACTCGCGAGCAGGTTACAATTGACATCATCAGTGAACCCACAAAAGGTATCTTAAATTTCGGCGCGAAACCTGCCAAAGTCCGAGTAACAATGAAGCAAGATGTCTCTTCGGCACCCGACACGATTCTCAGAGAGTTGCTCAGCCGGATGGGAATTGGTGCCGAAGTGGAATCGGATTTCGTTGATGGCAGCACGCATCTCAATATCCACACTGACAGTCCTGCCCTCCTCATCGGGAAGCATGGGCAGACGCTTGATGCTATTGAACGCCTCCTCAATTGCATTGTTAATAAAGCCTCTCTCGTAAAAAGGCGGGTTTTTGTTGACACCGAGGGTTACCGGGAACGCCGAGAAGAACGGCTCGTCGAAATGGCACACCAAATGGCGGAGCAGGTGAAGTATACCAACCGGGAGGTTGTCTTGGCACCAATGTCGGCGCGTGACCGCCGCATCATCCATGTCGCCTTAAGAGAGGATGATATTGTATCCACCTATAGTCAAGGCGAGGGAGACATGCGTCGGGTTGTCATCACAACTAATGGTTAATGGTTAAGAAAACGTCGTGGTAAGGGCGGGTTTTTCTAATAACTAAAGGTTTTAACCAACAACTACAAGCGAACCGCGAACCGCTAAAAAAGATGAAATTCCACGATACCATCGCAGCCATCGCAACAGCACGCGGCGAAGCGGGTATCGGCATCGTCCGAGTCAGTGGACCGCTCGCCCTGCCGATTGCTACCGATTTATTCCGATCTCCGCGGGCTGTATCTCCCGCACAACTACCGACGCATACGCTTACATACGGACACGTTGTAGATACTAACGCATCCGATGCCGTAATTGATGAAATTTTACTCGGCATCATGCACGCGCCAAAAACGTATACCGGAGAAGATATCGTCGAGTTTAATTGTCACGGTGGGATCCTTCCCCTCACGGCTGTATTGGACTTGGTAGTAAAGCAGGGCGCACGGCTCGCAGAACCGGGTGAATTCACAAAACGCGCTTTCCTTAACGGTAGACTTGACCTTGCACAAGCGGAAGCCGTCGCTGAACTCATCGCCTCGAAAACGGATCTGAGCCGAAAAATCGCAATAGAGGCACTCGCTGGGAAGCTTTCTGAGACTGTCAATCAATTCAATGACCGACTCGCAGCCCTGCTCGCAGAGATTGAAGCGTCTGTTGATTTTCCTGAGGAAGACCTCGATTTCATGAAGGTAGAGGCGCAGCTCGAATGTGCCCGCACCGTTCAGACAGACTTAACGGTGCTTCTTGAAACTGCCGATGAAGGGAGACTCATCTCGGAGGGTGTCAATGTCGCCATATTGGGTAAACCAAATGTCGGAAAATCCAGTTTACTTAATGCACTCGTTGGAACGGCACGCGCTATCGTTACAGATATCCCTGGCACGACACGCGACACAATTGAAGAGGCTATTAACATCAATGGTATCCCATTGAAACTTTTTGACACCGCTGGTATTCGACAGACGGATGATATTGTTGAACAACAAGGCGTTCAACGGAGCAAAGCCGTCTTAGACAAGGCAGAATTGTTACTCTTGATGTTCGACGCATCGCAACCTTTAAACGATGCCGATAGGGACCTCTTGCAGACAGCACAATCGCAGAAAGCAATTCTTATCTTGAATAAGACAGACCTACCGGTTGTGACATCAATGGCTGCATTACTGACGCACTGCCCAAAAAAGCGGATCGTTGAGACAGTGATCCCCCAAGGTAAAGGACTCGAGGCACTAAGGACCGCTATCTCTGAGGAACTGCTTGGTGATAAGTTCGTTGTCGGGGAATCGCCGATTGTGACCAACGCACGCCATCAGGACGCACTCAGGCGTGCACACAATGGACTCAATTATGCGATAGAGAGTCTCGCGAACGGTATGCCTCCGGAACTCGTTGCTGTCGATTTGCGAATCAGTCTTGATGCCCTGGGCGACATCGTTGGCAAGACGACAACGGAAGATATTCTCGATAGGATTTTCTCTCAGTTCTGTGTCGGGAAGTAATATTTGTCGAGGCGAAGGAAAAAATGAACTTTTATCGTGGTATGGTGTGACTGTTCTCTGCGGACGAGTAGAGGACATTGATACTAAACACAATATCACAAAGGAGCTACCCATGTTAGGCGCAAAACAACAGTGGTGTCCTCGCTGCCAAAGACACGTACAAACAGAGCAGAAACAGTCTCATATTGGCAAACAGAAGAAACTCGTCAAAATTGTTGTTACTTGCGGTAGGTGTCGAATAACATTATCAAGCAAAACAACGAGTGCAGCTGCGGTTGAACAGAATCAAAACGCTGCAGCTGAAGAATAGTAATGGAATTTTGGATTAGCGTATTTATCTAACACACAAGGAGAGAACATTATGTTTAAGCCCGTTTTTCACTGGACCGCCGCATATCTGACAGGACTCATCGTTCTGTTGTTGATAGTTGGCACAGTCCCCGCGCTCATCGCGAGTGAAGAGATTCAGTGGCGTGAATCCGTAGAGGTCACCCTGAAGGAAGCCGAGGAAGCCGACAAACCTATCATGATGGACTTCTATACCGACTGGTGAGGGTTCTGTAAGCGGCTGGATGCCGAAACGTTTACAGATGCCCGCGTCGTCACCCTCGCGGAAAATTTCATTTCCGTCAAAGTAAATCCAGAGGACACAGAACGTCCCATCAATGAGGAGATGCGGAGCCGATACGGAGTCAATGCTTACCCGGCAGTCCTCTTCATCAGTCCAGACGGTGGACTCATTAAATATCACTCAGGATTCCTACCGCCTGATCAATTTACGCCTGTGATTGAAGATGCCTTGAAGGTGGAGTCTGCGTTCCAAAAGCAGTTGGAAGAATTGGAAGCGAAACCGGATGATGGCAAACTCAACGCTGAGGTCGCGCTCATCTATTTGGAACGGAAGCAGTTGGAAAAAGGAGTCCTGTTCAGCGAGAAAGCGTTTGAACACGATCCGAAAAATAGGTCGAAACTCATCCCGAAATTGCACAACCAGTTGGGACTCACTTACGGCACGCTCCTTGAAACCGCCGGTGCTGAAAAGTCAGAGGCGTATTTTGAGAAGTCGGTCTCTCACTTCAAGGTGCTTATAGACAAGTATCCGAATAGCGATGTTTATGAACCTGCCCAGTATTACCTCGGTGTGACCTACGCCATTAAGGAACATTATGAGGACTCGATCGCAGTGCTTGAAAAGTTATCGCACCACGCCAAGGATGCAAACATCAGGCAGAGTGCTGAGGCAATGCTCGAACGGGTCAAAGATTTGGCAAACGCCGATGAATAGTTTTTGATAGGCGTGGTCTCAGACCGCGCCTATAAACGCAGTAGCTCCGATACCTCTTCCGAAGTCAAAAGTCGATGCGCGCCTAATGGCAGATGCCCTAACTTCAAAGTGCCAATCTGTACCCGTTTCAGACGGATGACGGGATGTCTCACGGCTTTGAACATCATCCGCACCTGTCGTTTTTTCCCTTCATGAATTGTTACCTCAAACGCTGTTGAGTGCCCATCTTTGCTTATCTTCAGTCGTCTGACCTTTGCCGGTGCCGTTGTTCCACTCGGAATCTTGACCCCTTGACGGAGCTTCTGAATCACGTCGTCGCGCGGCACGCCTTTCACCCACGCGATATAGATTTTCTCTATCTCATGGCTTGGGTGTAGCAGTCGGTAGGCGAAATCCCCATCGTTCGTGAAGAGTAGCAACCCCTCGGTCTCCAAGTCTAAGCGTCCAACTGGATAGATTGTATCCGATAGGTCCCGAACGAGGTCCATAACGGTTGGACGCCCGCGTTGGTCGCTGCGCGTTGTGATACAGCCCGCCGGTTTATTTAGCATTAAATAGATCTGCTCTTTCAACGGCTCAACGCGTTTGCCTTCAAATTCAACGACATCGGTCTCTGTGTCGATTGGGTGTCCTGGCACTAGAATAGGTTCGCCGTTAACGCTGACGGCACCAGCAAGAATGCGCTTTTTCACCGCCCGCCGAGAAGCGATACCTGAGGTAGCAATATATTTTTCAAGTCGCATCGTGTCAGTCATTCTTCTATGTGCCAGCCCTTAGCCATGGCGATGCGTCGCAACCCGCCATCTGGGTTAACAGCGACGGGATGCCCAAACAATTCCAGTTTGTGAGCATCGGTGTGATGGTTTCCGTAGGCGTAAGAGTGGTTTAAGTTGAACCCGTGTTCAGCGGCGAGTTGTTGGGTGAGTTTGGCTTTGTTTTCGGCATACGGGTGGAGCCCAATCCGTTGTCCCGTACATCTTCCGTCAACCATCTCCAGTTGGTGTGCGACCATTAGGTCGGTCTGGAAGTATGCATGAAACGGTTGAACGAGAAAGGACAATGAACCCGACATCAGGATAACCGTCCGTCCTTCGGCGCGATGGTGATATATCAATTTGGAAATGTGAGGTGCTATGCTCGGACGAAGCGTTTCGGTGAAGCAGCGTCGGGCAATCTCCTGAAGGTGTGTCTGCTCCAAACCGCGAAGGTAAATCTTATTAGGTTTTGCTGCTCGAAGAGATTTAACCTGCAGCAGATAGGATACCCACGCCAGCAAGTTCGGTATCGGGATCTCACCGTGGCTCAGCAGATACCGCAGGAAAACCTGTTCTGAGGAGAGGCGGATAATCGTGCCGTCTAAGTCGAAAACAGCACACGTTTTAGTGTCTCTCATGCTACCTGTTGCCCCAGTGCTTGTCGATATGCTTTGACGGCAGCTTCCATCCCGATGTAGAGTGCATCTGCCATGAGATGATGACCGATAGAGACTTCCTGAAGCCCTGGTAAGTCCTGCATCAACGGCAAATTGTCAAGGTTCAAGTCATGACCGGCATTGATCCCAAGCCCTAAATCCATCGCCTTCAGTGCCGCGTTCTTTAGCGATCCGAATTCGTGTTCAACTTCTGTCTCGGTTTTTGCCATGGCGTAAGGCGCAGTATAGAGTTCAATGCGATCCGCACCGATGTCACGCGTCATCGTTATCTGCTCGACATCCGTTCCACTAAACAGACTGACACGGATACCCGCATCTTTCAAGGCTGCGATGATCGGTTTCAACGTATCGCCATCTTTGTGAATGTCCCAAACGGTATGGCTTGTTACCTCACCCGCCACAACAGGGACGAGCGTGCACTGCGTCGGTTTCGTCTGAAGTACCATATCAATGAGGTCAGGTCTCGGATCGCCTTCAATGTTATATTCGATAGCAGGTGATTTTCGGGTGTTGATTTCTATTAATCGTTCGGCGATGTCCTGCACGTCTGTTGGTGTGATATGTCGTTGGTCTTCGCGGGGATGCACCGTGATCCCCTGCGCGCCAGCAGCGACGCAAGTATCAACTGCAGTGCGTATGTCCGGAATATCGCCACCTCGTGAGTTTCGCAATGTTGCGACTTTGTTTACATTTACACTTAATGCTATCATTTTTTCTCCATCAGGACTTACGCAAAATTGGATCAGAACGCCCATTTTGATATGATGAAGGCACTTTCTATCAGGGTTCGGTGCGGTTAGAAACCGCACCTACCAGGGGAGTGCGTAAGTCCTGTCCATTACGCTTTTTGATTGACCATACTCGTAAGGATACCAAGAATTTTTTCACATTGCGCAATTTGATAGACGGTCAAATCAACGTACACAGATTTTTCCGCCAATTTAAGGAATAGCCAGTCTGTCCCTGATGTGACGGCTCCATAAATGCAAGGAATGTTATTTCCTTTTTCTCCGTTAAAGCGTTGGGCTGCGAGCATCTCGGCAATACACTGTCCGAGTCCGCCGGTCAAATCCTCTTTCTTTGCTTCTACAAGGACGATGACGGGGGCATCTACAAGCAATTGCCTTGGAGAGAGGCTTATGAGGAAGTCGCATACACCCGTCAAGCCGTTTTCAGCATCAACATTAAAGTCGATCCCAGAAAAGAGACTGATACTGCCCTTGCAGTGTTCGCGAAGTTCAAACAACACATCGGCGACAATCAGTTCTGATCGGGCTTTCTCTGTGTTTATAGCAGTGGCTAAGGGCACCTTTTTTTTCAGTTCCTCTGTAAAATGAGATCTCGGAAGCACTGACTCTATTTTGGAAAAGAGCCCTATAGCCTCAACCGTTTCTAATTGAAATGTCGTACGAACTTCTGCTAATGTAAAGTTGCTATAAGCCATTGTACCCCTCCTTTCGCGAATCACAACGTGATTAAGGAAAAATACCGAGCTGCATATAGGACTTCGCGATTCTGTGGATGGCATTGATGAACGCCGCTGTGCGGTAATCCACGTCGTCATTTTTACTTTTGTGTTGCATACGGGTTTCACGTATCTCTTGATAGGCGTTTATCATCGTATCCTGAAGTCCAGAGTTTACGAGATCTTCTTCATCAGCACCGTGTATTATTTCGAGTTCGTTGTCCGAAAACTGGTAGCCAGTGGCTTTTTCGACAGCACGGCGCATTGCGTGTTGCGTCTGATCTTCAAAACGTTTGCCGAGCCTTCCGAATCGGACGTGTGACAAATTACGGAGCCACTCGAAATAGGAGACCGTCACACCACCGGCGTTAAGAAAGGTGTCCGGTATAATCATAATCCCGCGTTCTTGAAGGATTTTATCGGCATCCGGTGTCGTGGGTCCATTCGCAGCTTCTGCAACAATGGAGGCTTTGATTCGGGGAGCGTTTTCCGCTGTCAGTTGGTTTTCAAGCGCAGCTGGCACGAGGATATCACATTCTAATTCCAGACCGTCGTTCGGATTCTCAATAGACTGGGCACACGGGTACCCGCGGATTGAACCGGTTTCTTCACGATACATGGCGACTTTTTCTACATCAAAGCCTTGTGGATCATGAATACCACCGTTTCGCTCAATAATCCCCGTAACGCGTGCGTCTGCCTCCATCAGAAACTTGGCAGCGTGGGAACCGACATTTCCAAAACCTTGGATGACCACGTTTTTCCCGTGTAAACCCGGAGAAAGCCCAAGCTGCTTCATATCCTCTACGATACTGCATGCCTCTTGCAAGCCGAAGACAACACCGCGTCCAGTCGCCTCTTTCCGACCATGAATCCCGTTTTGTGTGATTGGTTTGCCTGTTACACATGCGATGGCGTTAAGTTTATCGGGTGCCATTGTGATATAAGTATCGAGGATCCACGCCATCTCGGTCTCACCCGTCCCGAAGTCCGGTGCGGGGACGTCTATCCCGGGTCCGATGTAGTTCTTCTGAATTAATTCATAGGTATAACGCCGGGTGATACGCTCCAATTCACTTTCCGAATATTCGCGTCGGTTCAGCTGAATACCACCTTTTGCACCCCCGAACGGGACATCGACGAGTGCGCACTTGTAGGTCATCAATGCCGCAAGTGCTATAATTTCATCTTCGTTGACAAGGGTGCTATAACGGATTCCACCCTTTGTGGGTAGGATATGGTGGCTATGTTCCGCCCGCCAACCATGAATGGTTTGAATAGTCCCATCGTCTCGCTTGATAGGGAATGTGAAATGGCAGGAACTGTTACAAATCTTTATCTGTTCCAAAAGTCCAAGGGGATATTCGGTGAATTGGGCAGCTTTATCAAAATCCCTATTTACTTTCTGGAAAAATGAGAAACTTTCTGCCATGCTACTTCGACCTTAATGTAGTGACGGGCGAGGCACGGGGACCTCGCCCTACAATAATTTAGACCTGAGATGGCGAGGTACGGAGACCTCACCCTATAGTAGTTTGGATTTCAGGGACGTAACATGAGACCCTTCACCCTAAAGAACGATTTTACCGCTGCCTAATGAATTTCTGGAGTCGCGCGTCTGCTTGAACTTCGCCGACATACATATCGCCCTTTGAATCTAACCAGATCCCGTGTGGACATGCGAAAAACTCACCGGGGACGGTACTCCCACGTTCAGAACCCCATTGGGAGACGACTTCACCGTCCAAGGTCATGATTGTAACGCGCTGCTCTAATTCGGCGATATAGACAAGATCCTCTTCGTCGATATAGATGGTGTCTGGCTGCCGGAGGTCTCCCCACTCTTCGATGTACTCTCCATCGAGTGTAAAGAACTGGATCCGGTTGTTCTCTCGGTCAGCGACCATAAGTCTATTGCGCGGATCGACTCTGACGCAGTGTGGAAGATCAAATTCCCCAGGTCCCGTCCCGGGCTGACCCCACGACTTAATCAGTTCACCATCAGGCGAGTATTTATGGACACGGGCATTGCCGTAACCGTCAGTGATATACATTTCACCATCGGGTCCGATTGCCAGGTCCGTCGGCTTATTGAAGGGTTCTCCGTCTGCGCCGGGTTCATCGGGTGTGCCGAGTGTCATTAGCAGTTCACCTTCCGGCGTAAACTTCCGCATGACGTGTGTGTCCCGTTCCGTGCAGTAGATGTTATCGTCGGCATCGATAAAAATCCCGTGTGCGTCCTTGAGGATGTTATCACCCCAAGAGGTCAGAAAGTTGCCATCGAGGTCGAAGACGACCATCGGGTGTTCGCTCCGACTGTAGACATAAACACGATCCTGTGAGTCAACGGCGACAGCAGGAACCCAGCCAAATTCCCAACCCTCTGGGAGTGTCCACCAATTTTCTTCTACTGTATACTGATGTGTGCCTTGTCCAAAAACCATAAGTTTTCCCCCAACTCTAAAAGGATTGACCTTCATTTTAGCAGGTCTATCAGAATTTCTCAAGGGAAAATTAGGTGGTACCCTGATAGTCAATAATGCACGTCGCATTTAGGCGAGTACGCCGCAAAATTGCCCTACTACAAACGTTGTCGCTTGTAGTGAGGCTGAAAAACACACTTGGAAATTACGCTACAGAGCAGGGCTATTTAGTTTTCGATTTTCGTTTACATAAGTTGACGTTTTTTCTCAAATATCGCGAGCGGAGCTCGCTCCTACAGCGGAAAATATATACACATATAAAGCAATTTTTTAAAACTAAATGACCCTGGTTACAGAGGATGTCAATTGACGAGGATTTGATTGAAAAGTGAACGAGTTGTCTCTGTCCACTTTCCGTAATCTTGTAAAAAAGCCTCCACTGCAGATTTATCTTCGGTTGTTGTATATCCGAGACGGCGTGCCAATTGCGCCAGCTCTGTGCGGTTTCTCGGCAGGTCATCCAATGCCCGATCATGGACGATCCGCAATGCATTCTCAACGCGCCTGAGAAATAGATATGCCTCGGACAGTCCGTCACGTTGTGCTTCTGTCAGGACCCCGATACTATGGAGTCTCTCAATGGCAAGGGGTGTGTTTTGCACGCGAATAGAAGGTGCTTCGCCGCCGTGCACGAGTTGCAGGGTTTGCACGACAAACTCAATATCGACAAGTCCACCGTATCCAGATTTGACGTTCTGGGTTTTGGCACGCCGTCTACGTCGAGTAGAGGTCGTTCGAGTTGCTTGTGCTTCCTTCCGTTGGCGTGTGTGGACAATCTGAGCGATCTCCTCAGACGTTATCGGATCCGCGTAGCAGAAGGTGTGGGCGATTTCTAAAAACCGCTTTCCGAGATGTTCTGTGTCTCCAACAACGACGCGTGCCCGCGTGAGTGCCTGACGTTCCCAAACTTCGGCGGTTTTATCGTAGTAATTCTGATACCCCGCTAACGGTAGCGCGATGGCGCCCCCGTTGCCGTGCGGGCGGAGTCGTAGATCGATTTCATAGATACCCATTCCCTGATTTCCAGCAAGTCGTTTTACTAATTCTAAACCGGCTGCTGCAAAATAGTCGGCATTTGACATACCTTGTGTCGTTTCACCGGCTGCGGAATAGACGTACATAACATCCAGATCCGAACTGAAGTTCAATTCGCGACCTCCAAACTTGCCCATCGCAATAATTGCGAAAGTGACGGGTGTTCCATCGGGTGCAAGCGGTGTGCCGTGTGCCTCGCGCTTTTCTCATTCAATCTCTGGGTAAATCGCTTGCAAGGCGGCTTCCGCTAAATCAGAGAGTTCTTCAGTCGTTGTCGGGAGTGTCGCATTACCGAGGATATTACGTAAGGCGATACGCCAGATCTCATCGTTCTTATACCGCCTCAGCATACTCAACATTCTTCCGCTTGGTGCTTCTGCCACAATCTGCAACGCCTCTTCTTGTTTCTCGGTAAGAGTCTTGGAGCGTTCTACTAATGTGGGGACAGTTAGTAGATCGAAAAGTTCAGGACTCGCGATGAGCATGTCAGCGAGATACAGACTTGTCCCGCAGACACGGGTCAGCACTTCAAGGGTTGACGGTTTTTCAGCGAACATCGTATAGTAGCTGCTCCGCGCACCAACTTTGTCTGTGAATGCTGAAAGATAGCGGAGTGCCATATCCGGGTTCGGGGAATCACGTAAAACGTTTAGGAGCGTTGGTGCGAGTTTAAAGAAGGTGCGTCTGACATTCGGGGAGAATTGGATGCCGTCGCTACCATTCGCGAGCTGCTTTAGGAGACGCTGTGCCTCTCTCGCATTTTCAAAACGGAATGTGCTTAAGAAAGTCTCAAGTTGTTGTGAATCCTCTTCAGAAAGGAGGATTCCGATGTCAAGTCCGTCTGCAGATTCAATTGAAGTCGTTGTAATCTTCCGAAAAATAGCACGTACTTGCTCGGTGTGACGGCGATAGTCTGCACGAAATGTTTCCAAGGCATCAGTTTCTGACGTGTGTGGGTAGCCGACGCGACGGGCGAGCTCGCGCGCTTCGGTCTCTCCCTCGGGGATAGCGTAGCGCTGCTGATCGGCTTCAATTTGGATGCAATTCTCAACAGTGCGTAAAAACCGATAAGCAGCGGCAAGCGCGTCCGCATCTTCTGCGTCAAGGAGGGTGTTCTCCTTCAACGCTGTAATCGCTTCTAACGTGTTGTGTGAACATAACGATTTACGCTTGGCACCGTGGATCATTTGAAGGCATTGAACGGTGAACTCTATATCGCGAATCCCGCCGGGGCCCAGTTTCACATGCCTCTCAAGATTCGCACCTTCATTGACGAGTCGTTCTTCTATTCGCGCTTTTGTGCGTCGGATGTCTGCCTTAATTTCAGTGAGTGTCACACCGTCCAAATAACGCTGATACACAAACGGTTGGATCATGCGGATGAACTCTTCACCAAACGCCATATCTCCAGCGACGGGGCGTGCTTTGATGAGCGCCTGACGCTCCCATAGATCACCCCAGCCCTCGTAATAACTTTCATAACTTTCCATAGAGCGGATAATGACCCCTGCGCTGCTTTCAGGACGCAAACGGATGTCAACTCGAAAGACGTAGCCGTCAGATGTTATCTCGCTCATCGCCTTGATTAAGAATTCGCAGAGACGAGCGAAGTATTCGGTATTCTCGTTTCCCGTATCCGTGCGTGCGTCATCTGAATAGACAAAAATCAAGTCGATGTCGGAACTGAAGTTCAGTTCATAACCGCCTAATTTCCCCATTCCAATGATAGCGAAACGGCAGGGGGCATCGCCTTCTTCATTGAGGGGTGTCCCGTACTTGGGTTTCATCACTTGATCCCGCCCAATTTCATAGCAGTGTTGCAGTGCCGCTTCTGCTAAATTGCTCAACTCCAACGTCGTTGTTTCGACGTCTGCTATTTTGAGAAGATCCCGGAGTCCGATCCGAAGCGTTTCTCGCCGTTTGTAGCGTCGGAGGATGCGGAGTTTCTGCTCGACCGAAGCGAACCGCGAAATTGATTGCGCCAGTTCCTGATACATTATCTCGGAAGTTTTCTGGGTTTGCATTACGTCTGCATCAATGATGTCGTAGAAATATTCAGGCTTGCGAATCAGTGTTTCAGATAGATAGGTGGACGCGCCGAAACTTAAGATGAGGGGTCGTATGAGAAAGGGGTCATCTCGCAGGAGCTGATAGAGCG
>VXZL01000455.1 GCA_009845505.1 Candidatus Poribacteria bacterium
GTTTAGACAATAAGTAGCGAACCGCAAACCGCAAACCGCGATTAGCCAACAGCCAACAGCCAATAGCCAGAAAAAACAGGGCAGCGAACCGAGGTCCGCTGCCCTGATAGGTTAGTTCAACTATTTTCATCCCTGAACAACCTTGGTGTCTGACCTATTTGCCAAACGATTTTAGCTCACTCCAACGCGTCGTGAGTTTACCCCCCGCACTGACGTTTCCACGTAAGTGTGTCGTGCGCAAGGTTGTCCGGTTGCCGTCCAACGAGACATCCTCAATCTGGTAGTAGTAAACAACGTTGGATTTCGCAGTTGTATCTGTGTAGGTATACATACGCTTTTCAGAAGTGGTGCCGTGTCCGGGCACGATGCCTTTGACGTTGATGACTTGGAACACACCGTCCTTCGTCTCACTTCGCAGGATGTTAAAGCCAGCATTGTTCAACTCAGATTCAGTGATCCATGTAATCACAACAGCACCCGTCGCTTTGTCGCGAACGGGACGGAAGCTTGAGAGTGAGACAGGTAAGGGGCTGCCTTCCCGATGTCCGGGTGACCCGACATCATCTCGGTGTCCGTAGTAACTCCCGACACTTTGTGCGGGTATCCATGAGGCTGCCATCGTGCCATCGTTCGCGTCATCGGGTGTGCCGTCAAATGCACGTGAACCGAAGCCACGGATGATGGACTTGCGCATCTCGCCACCCGTCTCCGGCAATGCCCAGATCACCGTGCGACCCGGGGTCCGCGGATCCAGCATAACATTACCCGCTACGTCCTCAACGCTCCCTTTATACCGGAGCTCGAGATGGAACCCTTCACTGCTCAGTAGCACACTCTTGCGTGCCGAGAGACCGAGTGCGTTGCGGTGCTTCTGATACAGGTTATAGACGCGGTGGGACACCACATCACTCGCACTGCTACGGTCAGAGACCAGAAGGATCGTCTGGTTCGGCAGAATCACAGAAGTGCCATCAAACGTGAACTTCGCATCGACGTAGGACTCGACATCCGTGTCAATGTTGCGAATCTCCAGTTCCCAATCCCCGTTGAGATGTGCCGATTCCGTGAATGAAGAGTTGTAGAGTTCTATCCACTGCGTGAGATTGCCGTTGTCACCGGCATCATACATAATCTCACTGATAACGACTTTACCCATAATGTCGGCGGGGTTTGCCTTCCGGGCGTTGTTGGCATACCCCGGCGTTCCGGGTGCGATTGCCATATCTACATTCGGGTCATACCCCAAACCGTTGACGGCACCGTCCTTACGCCAGTGGTCTTTCTCTGAACGCTGTGCACCCGTCTTCTGCTCGATACGCGCATAAGTCATACCGGCGTTACGGGGTATACTACTGTTAGCACCGCCCCAGTCATTCGCATCGATTCTTTCTGTATTGATGTCAGCGTTCGCAATGGCAACCTTCCAGCCTTTCAAAGGCCAGGCATCCGAGACGTTCGCCTGCTCAATGAACTGATTACCGGCGATGTCTACGATCCCTTCATGGTTGGTTCTATCGTTACGGTCTCTGAGAATTAGGAGGAAATCATCAGCAGGCATCCACTCGTCATCAGCACCATTCACAACGATATACAGCTGCTGCGCACCTGCCGGGAACTTGTCGTTGTTGGTATCATGGAGATCCACACCCCCTGCCAAGACGCTATCGGCGGGATCGCGATTCGTGATGACCAAGAAACCACCCCCAGGAATGCTCGTGCCCTCGTCAGGAATCGAAAAGACCCGTTGCTGGTGCCGCTTGCCATCAGCATCCTCATACGCAGCGTGCAGCGTCCATTTTTTGACTTCTTGTGCAGCACTGCCGGTGTTGTGAAGTTCAATCCACTGAAGCGTGTCTGAGTTGTAAATCTCGTTGATGATGACGGAAGTGCCGGGAAGCGAGGCGGGTGCTTTACTTTGCGTCGCAATACCATCGTCATCTTGCTGAGGCATACCCGGCGTGCCGATGAAAGGACCCGCCATGTTGATACGTCCAACGGATGCGACCCACTGACTGCTATCGGTGCCGTCACCGAATCTGTGCTCACCGGCTTTGCTATTGGGATCATGAGCCGTGTAGGCGGTTTTATCAGCGTTCGTGCTCCGCTTCCGGTACATGGAGACGAGATTTTTCACGGGATGCTTGCCATCCGTAGACGCTGATGTCCGACCACTCTGACCCGGTGGATCCCATCTGACCCCAAATCGGTTGATAACACTCACACGGTCAACGACTGTGAAGGTTACAGAATTCGCTGCACCAGCCTCTGCCTCAGCACCCGTAGTAGGTAATCCACTGTCACCAACAAGTGTCACTTCATCGCGCTCGACACGCTTATTTGTCGTGAACAGGAGACGAAGATCATCAGTGCTCTTCAGGGCAGCCCCTTCGTTGTAGACTTCAATCCACTGGGCAACTGTCGGGTCTGTCGCAGCAGCATCTATTCCCCACATAATTTCGGTGATAGCAAGGCGATACATTGAACCTGTGGTAATATTTCCTAAGTCTACATCTGCTTTCGCAGCATCTAGGGAATAAAGTCGCACGGGCGGGCGCGAAGAGAGCAGCACGGCGGCATTCACCGCTGCGGCTGTCGTGTGAAGTCCTTTATGGTGTAATTTGCTTATTATACGTGGAGTAAGTGGGGGGGGTAAATCGCTTTCGCTAATCTAAAACAGACTAGCAGAAGATATTTGGCAACGACAAGCTCTGAAAATCCACACAACGCACGGAGCTCGACCCAAAAGTGGAGTCCACAGTGTCTCACGGATTTTACACAGGCTTTAAGAAGAGATAGAACGCGTCTGTTCATGAACGTTACCTAAAAAGAAAAAGTTGCGGAAAGTGCTTCCGACATTTGTCGCGTCTCCTGTTAGGTTGCGCCCCTTTATGTGCAACCTGACAGGAAACCGTGCTGCCAAGATGGCAAGTTGGGTTATAATAAGTCAATTTCACAATTATCACTAAAATACAAATTAAGTC
>VXZL01000017.1 GCA_009845505.1 Candidatus Poribacteria bacterium
ACCGCCGTAAGAGGAGGGGACGGGGTTCCAGATTGCTTCTTCTCGTGAACGCGCGATCCCACGTCCGGCATTGATGCCCCATGTCATTGGATCGTTCTTTTCAAAGCGGAGTTGACTAAACGGAACGCTGAGTTCCGCCGTCCAGTAGGAATCGTTGATTTTCGAGTTGCATGCGACGACAGCATCCCAATCCGAGTTAAATGTATCACCACTGTTCGTAATAGCTCTGTCCTGCACTGCTCCAAGAGCATTCATCCGAAAGAAAAAGCCGCTCCGTTTATCGTTATATGTGTCCAATAGTACAAAAACATTGTCATTTTCGTGTAGGTCGCGTGAATCTCGGCGCATTTCATTGGCGATGAGTTTGGACATCTCCGAATCGTAACAGGTGAAACCGAAATAGATGTTTTCATCGTCGTAGAGAATCCGGAGTTCCATTGGTTCGGAAAGGTCTTCGCCTTCATAAGGCTCGACTTGGATAAATCGGTCCATAACCTCTGCGTGCTGCCAATCCTCTTCCGTTAAATCGCCATCAATCTCAATGCTCTGGTAGGTACGGTATGCTTTAATCTGCTTGTTGTGCAGTTCGGCGTGGACGCTAACAAAACCGTTCAATAGCGTAACAGCAATCAAAAAAATTGTAAGTCTCTGAAAGTGTAGTAAAGAAGATAGATACTCGTTCACAAACGTTGCCTCCTTTGAGGGGCCCTCAATTTTCGTTTTTTGCCCATTTTCATTAAAAATCGCAAGAGGGAGCTTACCTCTACAGCGAAATGTCCGGATTCGGCACCGTCCAAAAAAACTAAATTCCCTTAATCAAACAGGTTCTGGCACTTCTATTATGGGTTCCACCAATAGGTCATCTTTGCGACAACGGTTGAATCCAACAGTGTAGACTTCGTGGCACCGTCGGTATCATAAGTCTGATTGAATACGAAATAAAAATCACTTCCCGGACAGTAGATATAATTGATTAGGAAGTTGGTAGATACAACGTTCGAGTCAGTATTCCATTGTGCGAAGAGTTTTGCGAAGATTGCCGTGGAAAAAGAGTAATCAAGTCTACCCCTGAAAAGGTTGGCGTAGACAGGACGGGGCTGCCCGTCGGTAAAATACACTTCTGGTATGTCCACCACCTGGTTAAATTGATATTGTGCGCTCAAACTTATATGCGGATTCGGTTTAAGAGTCGTTTGGATATAGGCTCTACGCACTTCGCCTTTGTAGAAATCCTCGATACCGCCCCCGAGAGTTGCGCTGATTGGACGGCTATCACTGGTGGAGACACGGACGCTATATGCGTTAGAGGCGTAGTCGCCTATCGGAATTTCCACGCCGTCCCTAAAATCGAAGACTTCGTTGAGTCGCTCGAAGGTGCGTCTGCCGTTGAAAAGGATATAGTCTCCAGAGTCGAATTCAAACCAATTGGTATAGGAAACGTTCCATTCTTCTAATTCATTGTCGTGATTGAGGATATAGTTCATCTCTGGTCCGGTCCAGATCTGTCGAATTCCGAATTTTTGGGGCATTGGGGTCCAACGCATCTCACCGCGGAAGTGCCGGATGCCGGTACGTCTCACATATCCGACAGCGGGGTTGAAGTCTTCGGCAATATCAGTATACGAACCCTCCAGACGAAAACGATTACGCCGCCAATTGGAACCAATATACCATGCATCATTTTGTCCGGACGCATTCGGTTCAAATGTACGGGACCACAAGCCGCGGATGTCCATGCTATCGTTGGGACGGTACTCAAAATCGAAACCGCCTGCGCGATTGTAATCCCCGAATTCGTCCTTATTCACAGCGATCATTCCGATACGCGAACCCGAAGCTACGTCTTTTGTGATTCGCATCACGGAATAGTTAGTACGCGGGATGTCAATTGGGTCATCGACCGGGTCGGCATCGTAATATTCGTCTGTCATGACGTTAAGGAACCCTACACCGTAGGAACCGACCTTACCACTCGCTTTTCCGCCAAATATAATCGGAATCGCGTTTCCTTCAGCGAGCCCAATGCGTCGGCTATAGAAAAGGAGCATTGGTGGCGGTCTGCGGAAACTCGTCCGGGGCACCCCAAAATCGAAAAGACCGGCACCCTCCAAAAAGAACGGACGCTTTTCAGGGAAAAACAGGCTAAATCGGGTGAGATTTACCTGTTCCTCATCTGCTTCCACTTGTGCGAAGTCAGTGTTATAAGTGATGTCAGTGGTCAGGTTTGACGTGATGCCGTATTTGGCATCAAAACCTACCTTGAATTGTCCTTCGGTTTCAAGTCTTGCATCATTCCCATTAATTTGGGTCACACCGGGCAGGATATATGGCAGTACTTCTAAATTTCGAGACGGAGCAACGCCTGAAAGCCCAACGAGTTTTCCCATGCTGGCGGTCCGATACTTTGCCATGCCCCCATAGGACGCTGGAACAGGTGCCCATATCATCTCTTCTTGATTTCGCGCGAGTTCGCGACCGGTGTTCATACCCCACACTATCTGATCGCTCTGTTTAAAACGGAGTTGACTAAATGGGATACTAAGCTCGGATGTCCAATGAGTATCGTTGATTTTCGACTTACACGCCACAACTGCATCCCAATCCCCGTTGAGCGTGTCGCCGCTGTTCGTTACGGCTCTGTCCTGTATTGCCCCAAGCGCGTTCATCCGAAAGAAAAAGCCGCTTCGCTGGTCGTTATATGTGTCGAGTATCAAGAACACAGTGTCATTGTCGTGCAGGTCCCGAGAATCGCGGCGCATCTCATTCGCAACAAGTTTTGATATATCCGAATCAAAGCAAGTAAAGCCGAAGTAGATGTTCTCATTATCGTAGAGAACCCGGACCTCCATTGATTCGGAACCGATTTCGCCTTCGTAGGGCTCAATTTGAACAACCCTGTAAATTACTTCTGCGTGTTTCAAGTCTTCTTATGTTAAAAATCCAACGATTTAGATGATTTGGTAGGTCCGATA
>VXZL01000056.1 GCA_009845505.1 Candidatus Poribacteria bacterium
GTAGAAAAAAACGGGTGGAGGTAACAACCAATTACAATGCTAATAGATATTTTTCGTTTTCAAGGACAGACGGGGAGACTAATTTTGGGTTTCGCCTGTTGCCTTGTTGCATTTACGCTTTCTTCCTATGACGTTTTCGGGATGCGCGGCTTCACAACCGAAAACGCTGTTATTCAAGAACAATATGAAACTGCCTTCCAAGAGCAGATCTCAGCAGAAAGGGCGCGGTATAAGTTACGACATCTCAGTGAAGAGCCACACCTCGCGGGGACCGAGAATAGCCGAAAGGTCGCAGAATATCTTCACGATGCCTTTGAGGACTACGGCTTGAAGGTTCAGATGTATGAATATAAAGTCTACCTTCCGTATCCACTTGAAGTACGTGTTGAGCTCGTCTCGCCTACCGAATACGTTATCTTTGGCAAAGAGGCGAGTTGGGAATGGGACAAAGACTCTTACGAAACCGAGATCGTCCAAGGGTATAACGCCTACTCACCCGATGGCGACGTAACCGCGGAGCTCGTCTATGTCAACAAGGGATTGCCCGAAGATTACCAAATTCTCAGCGATCAAGGCATCTCAGTGAGTGGTAAGATATGTATTGCCCGATACGGCGGTAGCTACCGCGGTGTGAAAGCCAAAGTCGCTGGCGATAACGGAGCAGTCGGGTTGATTCTTTACTCTGATCCTGCCGATGATGGCTACATGCGTGGGGATGTCTATCCTCGCGGTCCATGGCGTTCTGCCGATGCGATCCAACGCGGAACGGTGAAGTACATTTTCCAGCACGCCAGTGATCCGCTCACGCCTGGGTGGGCAGCGACCGCAGATGCCGAAAGAATCTCAATCGCAGAAGCCACGGATCTTCCTGAGATTCCTGTTGTTCCACTCGCTTATAGGGACGCTGAACCTCTTCTGAAGGCACTCGCGGGTCCCAACGTGCCAGCGGATTGGCAAGGCGGTTTACCCTTCGCGTATCATATCGGACCCGGACCAGCGAAAGTACGGGTCAAAGTTCGTTGCGACCACAGCACTCGTCCAATCTATAACGTTATCGCTACTCTGGAAGGCACGGAGTATCCAGACCAGTGGGTCATATTAGGCAACCATCACGATGCTTGGGTTTATGGTGCTGCAGATCCCGGAAGCGGTACAGCTGCACTATTAGAAGTCGCAGAGTCCTTGGGAGAACTCGCTAAAACGGGGATGCGTCCGAAGCGAACGATCGTTTTTGCCGCATGGGATGCTGAAGAATTCGGTATCTTGGGTTCAACCGAATGGGTTGAGGAATTGAAAGCGACACTCCAGGAGAAAGCCATCGCGTATTTGAATGTGGACATTGCGGCAACAGGTAGACGGTTCTACGTCAGTGCAATTCCCTCACTGCGAGGGCTAATTCGCGAGGTAACACAGAAAGTCGTTGACCCGTGGACGCTGAAGCCGGTTTATGAGAGTTGGAAAATGAGACAGGGGAAAGAGATCCCACAGGTCGGAAACCTCGGCAGCGGTTCGGATCATTCACCGTTTATTGGGCATGCCGGTATCCCTGCAGTCAGCATGGGGTTCGGTGGACCTTACGGTGTCTACCACGCTATGCAGGACAACTTTTATTGGATGGAGCACTTTGGAGATCCGACGTTTCAGTATCAGGCAGCGATGGCAAAAATCTGGGGAACACTGGCACTGCAACTTGCTAACGCCGATATTTTACCCTTGGACTATGAGACCTATGCAACGGACCTAATGACACCTTTGAAACTGTTGCAGAACTCCGGTTCAAAAAACAAAATATCCAAAGATATTGGAGCGTTAGGCAGATTACTGACCGAATGGCAGCAAGCAGCCGGTTCGTTAAACCAAGAACTCTCCAGTTACATCGCTTCAGGCGATCTATCCAACATCACGGAGATAAACCAGCGATTGTATCAGTTGGAACGGAACTTGACGACTGAGGCGGGATTGCCGTTACGTCCGTGGTTTAAACATCTCATCTACGCGCCGGGACTCAATACAGGTTATGCTGCAGTCGTTTTTCCGGGTGTCTTGGATGCCTTTGAAAATGGGGATGACGCAGCGGTACATGCGGAACTCGATAAATTGGCTACGGCATTAACACAGATGATTCGAGGGATTAACGAAATCCGGAGCCTATTATAACTGTTGACTGCTGATAACTATTCCGCAACTGCTACCGCCGAGGCTGCTGTCAACCGGACGGTATCGCTGATTTGAAACCGACAACGGGAATCTGTCTGAACGAAGTAGAATTTTCCTTCCACTTCAACCCTGTACGTGAAATAGTGTCCTTTAAACGCTTGTCCAACAATGCGTCCGTCTTTTAATTCACTGTTTCCTGAATTAGGTGCTGCCATTGTTAAGCATTCAGGACGGATGGATAGGAGCATCTCCCCCGTAGCAGCGCCGTCCACTTCTACACGTCCAAATGGTGTTTCAGCGATTCCGTCTTTCACGGAAGCCTTGATGAAATTCGTCTGTCCAAGGAAGTCGGCGACGTAAGCGGTTTCTGGGTGCTGGTATACTGCTTCAGGTGTGCCGATTTGTTCAACAGTGCCGGCACTCATCACCGCCAATCGTTCAGCGAAACTTAATGCCTCCTCCTGATCGTGTGTAACCAGTACCGCGCTAATACCCTCACCTTTCAGGAGGGCACGCACTTCATCTCTCGTTGTTTGGCGTAACCCGGGATCGAGGCTCGAAAAGGGCTCATCTAAAAGCAGGAGCTGCGGACGTGCGATGATGGAGCGCGCCAACGCAACTCGCTGCTGCTCGCCGCCGGAGAGGTGATGTGGTAAACGCTCGTGAAAACCCTTCATGCCAACCATATCTAACACTTCAAACGCCCGCTCACGCCTTGTTTTTTTTTCTGCTTTTCGGAGTCCAAAGGCGACGTTATCGAGAACATTCTTATGCGGGAAAAGGGCATAGTCTTGAAATACTAAACCGATACCTCTCGACTCAGGTGAAACGTGAACGTCATCGTTTGCGAGCAGACGCTCTGCCATAGAGATTGTGCCAGTGTCTGCCCTTTCAAAGCCTGCTATGATGCGTAACGTCGTCGTTTTGCCACAACCGCTGGGCCCTAACAGCGCGAAGATTTCCCCCAGATAAACCGTAAAACTAACATCCTTCACAACGGCGGTATCAGCAAAGTGCTTTGTAATGGATTCAACCTTAAGCAGTGGGGTCATCCTCTAATCTCCTAATCGCGAACCGCTAATCGCTATTTGCGAACCGCGAACCGCTAAAGTGTATGCCCAGCACCCGATGAGGGCATCCACAGATTCAGCGCAAAGCTAATCAGGCTCAAAATGCTCCGCGGAATATAGTCCCCTAAAACCAATCCGAGGAAAAACGGGATCGCTTTCCGATACATCTGCCATCCCCAGAAGCGGAGAATCAGGAACTTAAGAAGCCAACTCACCATCACCGGAAACCAGAAATAGATGAGGCCACCCCACGATGCTCCTGAAAGCACGTAGCCTGATGGGTGGAGCGTCCACCACAGCAGACGTGTCCTTAGGAACTGGAGGAGGAATACGAATGCAAATCCACCGAACATAAACGTAACCGCACTAATGTCCGGTTCTTTTGGATGCTGTAGCCAACTCTGAAGCGGATTGAAACTCTCCCATCCAAAGCGACCTACAACTCCTTGGCATCGGGCAAGCACACCATAGTGATACGCCACTTGTAGATATGTCCAAAATGTCGCTAATGCCCCGACCCCAATAGCGAGTGCCATCCCCAGAATTAAAGTTTTTCCCGGCATGCCTGCGCGATCACCAATACGGAGCGATTCAATCTGATTCGGCATCGGATGCGAACGGTTGCACCGATTGAAGGCATAGAGGAACGTCATTATCGTCAGGTTCGCAGCACCCAATTGCCGTGTCCCAAACATACTAACCATCATTTGCCGCGGATTAATACCGATAACTTCGTGATAAGGGGGACCCAGTTCGGCACGGACACGACCTATTGCTACAGCAAATGCGACAAATAGCGCGTAAAACACACCAATTACCCATAACGACATACCCGCGAGATAGCAAAACGCAAAGACAGCACCGACACTCAGCACTGTTAGGATTACCACTGTTCGATAAGAGAACGGTTCAGTGCTATCGTCACCGCGTTCGCGTCCGAGAACGTGTCGGAAGAAACTGGCGAAGTGCCGACGGCTCATCCAGAGCGTCAATACCGCAATACCTACCCAAGCCCCTGAAGCCCGATCATTGAGATGCAGAACGCTGATGTTTGTGACCCCGACCATACTCGCAATCACGCGCTCTGCTCGCGTAAGCCAAAAGAAAAACCACGTCGAAAACGCCAAGTCTAAAGGCATGAAGTAGGTTAATCCGACGATAGCAAGGTTAAACGACATGGAGGCATAGCCGATCGCGCTCCAAGGACGTTCCGTGAAATGCTGATCGAGTCGATAGTTCGGTGGCAGTGCTGGGATTACAGGAAAAATATCGTGCAGTCCTGCCATCACACGGAGCAGCGCAGCGATACCGAAGCCGAACCAGAGCGCGCGCGACCGAAAGAAACCACGGTTCGTCGTCATTTGCAATGGCAACTGTGTTAGCGGGAAACTCAATTTTTCGCGTTCCATCCACTGTTTACGGAGTAGCAATCCTAAACAGAGGAGTGAACCGTAGAGTAGAAAAATAAAGCCTGACCATAAGAGTGCTGGGCGCACCCAGATACGGAGGTGTTCTGCCCAATAGATACTCGATTCACCTTCGTAATACCCCGCTAACCACTGAAAGTCGTGTACAGTCAGCCATGATGGAATGTGGTGTAGGAAAAGCTGTGACCATTCGTTTTCAGGTGTTGCGAACCAGAATGGATGTGCAAGCGTCCCCATTAGAATCGCCATCATCGCATGACCAGAGATAGTGGACACCATCGTCACCATAATATAGATGAGTAGCAATTCTGCAGTGGTAAAGGCGATGCGGGGTGAGAACTTGCGTAGTAGGACGTTAAGTCCAAGGAGTACGACTAACGTGAAGACAGCGTTAGAGAACGGCGAAACGAGCGTATAAACCGCGTACCACAGTTCGCTGGCTATGCCTACCCAATAGGCGTTAACAACAACTAAAATGAGTCCGACGATGAGTGCTTTTGGGGTGATAACATCGGATCGGTTCGCGGGTCTGGCGTTCATTTTTTGCTATTCGCGGTTCGCGATTCGCGGTTTCGCTATTCGCTACCTGCTGTCGGTTCGTGTTCTACTGGCATCTCAGCTTGTGTTGTTGAGGGGAGTTCTGTCTCTTCGGGTATGGGATTGAGATATTTTTCGACCTCATCGGCTTCGATGATCCGAATTGCCTCTTGCAGCTGCCGGTCATAAGTTAAATTAACGATCTGTTCAATGCCAACGTGAAGGTTGAAAAGCTGCTCGGCGCGTTGTTTCAACCACTTTAGGCTGACCAAAATCCGCTCTTCTTCAAGCTGTTGTTGCAACTTCGGAAGTTCGGCTTCAAGGGGCGAGAAATCCTTAGGCATTTCCCCCGGACTTTTGTACTGATCATCAATCCATTTGGCAATAAAATTGCTGAGGGTGTCGTTTGCATCCACTTTTCTCAGCATTAACTGTTCTATCTCATCAGGTTCCTCAAGTTCAATAGCGACTTGTGGACTAATGCCGACTTCGTTAATTTTTGTGCCGTTTGGTGTATAATAGGTTGAGATCGTGAGAGAGAGTGAGCCACCATCCGGTAAGGGATAACGTTTTTGAACGACACCTTTGCCGTATGTTTTCTGTCCAACGAGGATGCCGCGGCGTGTATCCTTAATCGCACCCGCCACAATTTCAGAAGCACTTGCACTGTATTCGTTGACAAGCACAATGAGCGGAATATCTGGTGAACACAAGCGTTCAGATGTTGCGGGATATTCCTCGTTAAACTCGCTTCTTCTTCCTTTTGTTGAAACGATAAGTCCTTCATCAATAAAAGCATCAGCGATGTGGTATGCAGCGTTTAGCAACCCACCTTGATTGTCGCGTAAATCCAGAATAAGGGCTTTCATACCCGCGGCTTTATGCGCTTCAAGTGCTTCATTAAATTCGCCTTCGGTACCGTCTTCGCGCCTGCTTCCGATAAACCCAGTAATCCGAATGTAGCCGATGTCGTTCTCCAGCATTGTTGACTTGACGCTCCTGACGGGAATTTTGCCACGCGTCAGTGTCACATCAAAAGGATCAAGGAACTTGCGTTGCACCGTAATGGTCACATCCGTTCCACGTTCACCTCTCAGTAAATCAAGGACATCGTCGATGCGCATGCCCGTTTTTTCACTTAGATGGATGCGCTTGCCGTTGACTTTGGTAATGTAATCTCCTGCTTGGAGGTTCGCAAGCGCAGCAGGGGTGTTTGGGATCGGCTTAGAAATCTTGATAAATCCCCGATGGTCCTCGTAGATATGAATACCGAGTCCTCCAAATTCTGCGTTATATAAATTTTCGACAGCCCGCTGATGTTCACGTCGCGACACATAATACGTGTAGGGGTCATTCAGGGATGCGAGTGCCCCTTTGATTGAACCACGGAACATCTCATTGCTATCCTCGATCGGTTTATAATAGTTTCTTTCGGTAATGCGGATAGCATCTATGAGTGCCTCGTTTAGCATCTGTCGGGTAACACGGCCATCTCCGCTCATCGCACTTTTTTCTCTCGGATTAATGAGCAGGAACGGAACACCGATGGCGATGACTAAAACAATGAAGGACAAGGTGTATCTTTTCATGAGAATTTTCCCCTGAGATTTTCTAACTTTACTCTATTTTAACACGGATTCAACATCAATGCAATACATTTTTTCTCGCGATTAGCGGTTCGCGGTTCGCGGTTCGCTATCTGCTGGTTGTGTTTTCCATCGATTGTGTAGCCATAACCACTGCTCTGGGTATTTATGGATGTATGTTTCCAGCTGTTTCAGCATTTGGCTCGTGTACACTTCAATGTCCTGTTCAAAATCATCAGTAGGTTTGACGTGAATAGGTGTAGAAATATAAACGGAATGTTGATCGTCAGGTTGACGGATGCTTAATGAAAAGAGAAGGGGGGCTCCGGTCTTACGTGCCAATACAACCGGGGCGCGGGCCGCTGAGGCGGGTTTTCCCAAGAAATCGACGAATACACCTTCTGGACCAGCGTTCTGGTCAGCGAAGAACCCAACGGCTTCGTTATTTCTCAAGGCGCGGAGTGTTTCTCGAATCGCTTGGTTCCGAGGGATCAGCTTTAAGCTCATCAGTTCGCGGTGCCCCCAAATATAGGCGTTGAGCAGCGCGTTTTTCAACGGAAAAGCAATGGCTTTTGCACGATCAGGGATTAATGCACCGTATACCAGTGAAAGGAGTTCCCAATTCCCAAAATGCGGTAGGAACACGATTGCCCCTTTCCCTTTCGCCAGCGCAGTGTGGAGGTTTGCTGCACCTTCCACAGTAACCTCTTGCCAGATGTTTTCGGTGTTGAGTTTGGGAAACCGGAGGAACTCGATACAGGTTTTTCCGACATTGATAAAACTTGCCTTGCAAATTTCTATGCATTCTGATGTTGTGAAGCGTTCCCTGAACGCTGTCTGTAGGTTGCTCAATGCAATCTCTCGCCGTTTTTTGACGAAATGATAGTATAGCATCCCAATGCCCCATCCAAGTAGCATTGCCCATCTCTTCGGAATGCGGCGACACCACCACCCGAAGGTAGATACTATCCAATATACCCATCTATCTCGCCATGTACTGTGCGCGTCCTGCATCCTTAGCTCCATTGGCTAAATCTTGTATAGATAGAGTATACCACACCCGTCTCTACAACGCAATGCCTTCGGATATTCATCGGAGTGTGATGGTTTTGGTATAGATATTGTCTCTTTTTAGGACATTGACACGAAACTTACCTCTGTTGTATAATAGCTTCAATGATTTTCAATATTTTGGGTCGAACGGACGTATATGTTACCACCAACTGAAACATCAAAATCCGAAAATAGCGAAATACAAACGCTTCAGCCGATAAGATTCACAGACATTCTCGACGGGATGTTTAGCCTCTATCGGAGACATTTCCGACTCTTTGCACAGATTGCTGCTATTGCTATCTTTGCTGACCTTATTGGACATGTATTCTTAGATTTTATTTCAGAAAATTTTCTTTCCTTCGCAACCATCATTATTATTACTTTCCCTCTTTCCATAGTAAGTATAGGCGGAGTAGTCGTCGCGACTGCTGCATGCTACTCAGAAGAACCGATTACAGCACGAGCTGCTTTACAGCAAGTCGGGCAACGGTTTTTCCCGCTACTTGTGTCTGCTGTGCTGTGGTGCCTCGTAGTTGTTGTTTTAGGTATTACAGTTATCGGTATCCCGTTTGCAATCTATTTTGCGGTGCGTTGGGGTTTCTTTGTTGAGACCCTGCTGCTTGAGGGAATCTCGGTGCGCAATGCCTTGAAGCGGAGCAGTGAACTCGTTAGCGGCGTATGGTGGCGAGTATGTGGAATGTTGCTTGCTGTTATTTTGATTAGCGTTGCGATCCATGCTGTCTTTGAAATTTCTTTTGGCGTTATTCTCATTTTAAGTGGAGCCGCTGATGGAGTAGACTTGATGGACATCATTGAATGGGGAACAATCGGTTCTTCTGTGTTCGGGCCAGATAATTTAATGCTATATCTGCTTACGACGGGTGTCCACCTGGCAATTTCTGTTATTACCTTTCCCATTTGGGTTATTGGTGTCACGCTCTTATATCTCAACCAACGTCTCTATCCCGGAAGAGGGGTTTGGTTGGAATAACGAAGCACAGGCATCACTAAGCCGGAGCAAGGATCTTGATGTTAAGCACAAGGTATGATAAATTAGGCGTATAGAAAAATCCTGCCAAAGGTGGAATAGCCATGCAAGAACAGAATGAATTAACACAGCCAAATAGCAATGTGCCTGATACTATGTCTCTGAGACCGATGGATTTCACGGATATTCTTGACGGAATATTCAGTCTCTATCGAAATCACCTCCGACTGTTTTTAGCGATTGTAGCCGTTTATGTCATCTTGCAATTTGGGATAGAGCAAATTTCTGTGTCCCTTGCTCAGAGCGGTTCCGTATTAGGTATAAACACAATAATATTGATATTCACGAGTCTTGGCACTTCGGTGCTGTCTATTTTGGTTGTTGCCGGATTGGTTTACGCCAGTGCACAGGTCTATTTGGGTAGAGAGATTACCGCGAAAACGGCCTGGCAACAAGCATGGCGACGTTTTTGGCCCTACCTCTGGGGTGGTATCCTCTGGGCATTAGCTGGCGGTTGCTTGATGGTTACGATTATCGGTATCCCATTCGCAATCTATTTTTGGATTCGATGGAGTTTCTACGGTCTCCCTGTGATGTTTGAAGAGACCACGGGCAGGAACGCATTGCGCCGCAGTACCGAATTGGTGAAGGGAAGTTGGTGGCGAGTCTTTGGAATTATGCTGGCGATTTCTCTGATTGCTGGCATGATAGGGTTCATACTTCAAGCCTCTTCTGAATTTATCCTCTCTTTGATAGGGCTTGCTGCACCTGAGGAGCCTGCGAATCTGTTAGAATGGCTCCAACGTCTATATATACCGGTTCCCAGCGAGATGGGTTGGTTTTCTTATTCGGTGCGACGTTTGGTTACCCTAAGCATTGCTTTTATCACGATGCCAATCGGTCCTATCGGTTCTACGCTCCTCTATTTTGATCTACGCATTCGCAAAGAGGCGTATGACATTGAAATGCAAGTAACCGACTAAGAACGCCCTACCAGGTTTTTCAAGCGTAATATCAAGGAAATCAGAATGCCCGATAGTCAACACCCTCTTCTTTTGCGAACAATAGTCGAGTTGTATCGCACCCATTGGCGATTGTTCTGGTGTATCATGCTACCGGTTGCGGTTGTCGCAATCTCATTGAATATTGCACCATTTTTCTTTGTCACGCAAGTTGTAGAGTCGTGGTCTCGGAGTCATATTGGATCGAGCCAACCTGCTACCGCGATTAGCAGTAATATCGACGCGGTTATAACGCCAAGTGCAGGGCATGAAAACACGTCGTCGCGTGTGGACTGGGTGCTCTTGCCTGTCCCGTATTTCAGAGCGACTGACGATGAAGGAGTTACGTGGGAATGGGAAATCAGGTTCCAATTCTTTGTTTTCACCTCATTGTTCCTTTTAATACTTACATACTGCCCACTTTCTCTTGCCATTGCCCGCATATCACGCGACTTACAGGATTCTGATATTGTCGGGGATGCAGTACCGCTAACTGCTCGTGAAATGTGGCTGCAAACTGGACGCAAAGCACTGACGGTTTTCAATGCTACGCTGCTTTTCCTTCTGATTGTAGATGTTGGTAGTTATTTTTTTCTCTTAATTGAGTGGTTGATCCCTTCGATTTCTTGGCGTTTTGATTTTGCATTTGAATTGCGATATATCCTGAGTGTTGTTCCCTATATCTATTTTATGGTGACGTTAAGTCTCTATAACCCGTGTCTCATTCTTGAGGACAACTCCTTCATCGGCATTTTTCGTCGAAGCCACGCGCTCGTTAGCCGAGCAAGGTTCCGCTTCCTTGGCATCTATCTGCTGACGGGTTGGATAGTCGCAGTTATTACCTCTGTCCTACTCGGTATTGCGTTGTTGGTACTTTCTATGTTTATCCCAGAGCTTGCCCCAGTTCGTGAGGCACTCGCTTCTCTAAAATTCTTGACACTCTTCATCGGTGCTGATGTTGAGGTTGTGTTGCCGCAAGTCCTGAGTACCTCTGCTACGGTTGCGATTCTTATTGTTAAAGGTCTAATTGCTACCTTTTTAGTGCCGATATGGGCGATTTTAACCACACGACTTTACTTGGAACGGGTAAATGTGAAACCGAATGCTGTAAAAGAGGCGATATGACTGTAAAAAGAAAAGTTTGCCTTGGTATTGTTGTCTGTTTTGTTCTGTTTTCTCAGCTTTTGGCAATCGCCGTAGAAGAACAAGCCTTCCGCGAAGAATTAGAGACACAAGGCACAGAGATGGAGGTCTCTTACGAAAAATACCGAGAGATTTTGCTAAAACGCCTGGAACCGAGACGGACATGGGATGCCGATCTCAGGTATGTATTGTTTCCGCTTGCAGCGATCGCACTCGGGGTTGCTATCGCCTTTTTTGTCCGTCAGATTCGGGTAAATTTGATTGCCGAAACGTCCGACGATGTATCAGACACTGCATTGGAACGTGTAGAGACAGAGAAAGCAGCGATTGCCCGTGCCGAAGTCGCCGAAGCAGCGAGTGACTTTCGCAATGCCCTTCGTTTTCTCTATCTTTCCGCAATTTTGCACCTCCAAGAGCGCGGTAGGCTTCCCTATGATAAGAGTCTGACGAATCGGGAGTATCTACGTCAAGCACAAGAGGATACCAACTTGCAAGCGACACTTGAACCCGCAATCGCTGTTTTTGATGCAGTATGGTACGGACACAAACCCTGTGATGCAGAGACTGTCGCCAGTTACCGCGAATTATTACAAAAAATCTATACGATGACCTAAACAAGAAATGCGAACTTTCCGAACATCTGCTCTTAATCTCATATTAGTTACACTCGTCTGTTCCATACTTTCGTGCGATTCATTTGAGTATGGCAGTTTACTTTTCCGGGTCTTACGCAAAATGGAGTTCCGCGTCACTGAAATATCGGCAGTCTATCCGGCACACCTGAATAGATACGATGTGTTGGTCTTGATAGACCTTAAAAAGTCGCCTACTGAAACAGAGATTCAAGAGATTCAAAGTTTCGTCAATACTGGTGGCACTTTAATCGTGGCGGGTGATAATCAGGTGTTAGATGGACTTTTCTCAGCGTACGGTTTGGAGCTGCGAAGATTACCGAGGCGATTGGAATTCTCACAGCGGATTCCAGATGAACCGTTCTTTCCGCAGTATCCTGTTAATGAGATTCGCACCTCCACGGATTTTGCGATTGAACCTTTCGCGCGCGAAGTGGCAAAACTTTGCGGAACAGAGAACGGCGCTGTGGTTGTCACACTACAGGACGGAGGGGGACGCGCCTTCTTTATCGCTTCTGCGTATCTATTTCGTAAAGATGGACTGCGGTATGATGGGAACAGTACACTCCTCTATAATCTCATGTCCACGCTGCCACGTAAAGCACGGATTGGACTCGCTGAGAAGAGATACTATACGGTCGATTCAAAACCGCTGGACCCATTTACGGCACTTGTATTTAATACGACAGTTGGTTTAGGAGCAGTCTACATTTTTCTCGTGCTCTTCGTTTTCTTGGTGCTGCGCGGACGACGGTTTGGAAGGCCCTTGGATGTCCACGATCGCAGTAGACGTTTGAGTGCCGAATACGTCCACGCTATGACGGCGCTCTATCAAAAAGGAAACACGCGCAAAGAAATTTTAAGGCACATTCGCGACAAATTTAGGGCAAATCTTGGGAACCGTTGGCGGGTCAATCCGACTTTGGATACGCCGACTTTTTTGGAGGAATTGGCGCAGCGTGGTTTTGTTGATGCCGACGAGCAACTCACCAATCTGATAACCGACTTGGAACCCTCGGGCGATATATCAGAGACAGAACTGCTTGACATCGCCCAGCGAGTTGAAGCATACTGTGAGACCGCGAACATCGGCAAGACGAAATGGGCTGCCCGTATTGGCTAAATTACATTTCTTTTTCGTGAGGCATCCAGTCTCACTGCAGTGAAAAAGGTACGCAAATATATGACGAATCTCGTTCAAACCGTTTTTGAAGAAATGAAGCAGGAGGCGCGAAAAGTTATTGTTGGACAAACGGAACTCTTTGAGTTGATTGTTGTCAGCCTATTTTCAGGTGGACATGTCCTGTTAGAGGGGGTCCCGGGGACAGCGAAAACGCTTGTGGCAAAAACTTTGGCGATGATAGTCTCTGGGGAATTCAGCCGCGTCCAATTTACGCCTGACCTAATGCCGTCTGATATTGTCGGGACCAGCGTCTACGACTTGACAACGAACCAATTTAACCTCAAGCGCGGTCCCGTCTTCACGAACATACTCCTCGCCGATGAAATCAACCGCGCACCTGCGAAAACGCAATCCGCACTCTTAGAATGTATGGAGGAACGACAGGTCAGCATTGATGGTGTCCGTCATGAACTCCCACCGCCGTTTATGGTCTTGGCAACGCAAAATCCTGTTGAGTATGAGGGAACCTACCCGCTTCTCGAAGCACAACTCGACCGGTTTCTGTTCAAATTACGCGTGGATTATCCTGTTCGAGAAGTGGAAACGCAAATTTTGATGAATTATCATCATGGATTTGATGCCACGCGTTTGGAGACGGTAGGGATCGAGAGTGTGATTGACAACACCTCGCTACAAGCTTGTCAAACGGCGATTCAGGCGGTCACGGTGGAGGATTCAATTTTCAAGTATATTGTTGATTTAGCGGAGGCATCTCGTGTGTCGAGCGAGTTAATTTTAGGTGGGAGTCCGCGCACCTCAATTGCGCTTTTACTGGCAAGTAAAACCTACGCTGCACTTCACGGACGGGATTATATTCTGCCTGACGATGTTAAGTTCTTAGCACCGCATGTCTATCGGCACCGGATACTTCTGAAGCCGGACGCTGAAATTGAGGGATTGACAGCAGATGACGTTATTGATCGGCTCCTCGCCGAGGCAGAAATTCCACGCTAAAAAAGATGCATTTAAGCAAACGTCTCCTCATCTTCCTACTCCCACTCGCTGTTCCGATTGCACTTAGCAGCCTTGCCCCGAGCCTGTTATTCGTCGGTGGCGCGTATGTGGTGCTGATCCTCGCTGTCGGTACTATAGATTACGTAACCAATCCAGTGTGGACGAGAGTTGAGGCGCGTCGCGAGATGAATTCCAAATTTTCACTGGGTGTGGAAAACGTCGTGACGCTGAAGATTGCCAATCGTTCACGTTACCGGCTAAATATCCGTCTCAAAGACGATTTCCCTGACGAGTTTCTATTCGAGGAAACGGTTCACGATTGTCAGATTTTACCGGGGCAGGATGTGGATATATCGTATCGCCTCACACCGTTGCGACGTGGAATTTATCGGTTTGCGGATATCCATCTGCGGTGTACTGGGGTCTTGGGACTGGTCGTCCGCCAACGACGTGTAGCAGCATCAGCGGAAGTGAAGGTTTATCCGAACCTACAAGCCGTCCGGCAATATGAACTCTTAGTGAAGCGTGGAATGCTTCATCAGATTGGGCTTAAAAATTCACGGCGGTTCGGAGAAGGCACAGAGATGGAACGGCTCCGCGAGTATTCACCAGATGATGACTTTCGCCGTATGGATTGGAAAGCCACTGCCCGGCATCGAAAACCGATTGTTCGGGAATTTGAAACCGAACGAAGTCAAGAGATCGTCGTTATGTTAGATACTGGGAGACTGATGGCATCACCTATCCTTTTGGAAACATTGCCACAGTCCACTGCAGAATCGACACAAAAGGCGATGCTGAAACTGGATTACGCCATTAATACAACGCTGATGACCACTTATGTCGCAACACTCAAAGGGGATAAGGTTGGGTTAATCGCTTTTGCGGATACCGTTCATCAGTACCTTGCCCCGAAGCCGGGTAAACGACAGTTTCTCACGATGTTGGAGACGGTCTATGCCCTTCCTGTTCACCCGGTTGAACCGGATTTTGGGACAGCATTCAAGTATCTCGCTTCAAAACAGCGGAAACGTGCTCTCGTCATCCTTTTTACGGACATCTTAGATAAAGATTCTGCCGAGGGAGTCGCTACCTATATAACACAACTCTCTAAGCATCATCTCGTTGCGTGCGTAACCTTGACGGATTCGGGTATTGTTGAATTGGCTGAACAGAAATTTACGGATTCCAAGTCGGTTTATCAGAAAGCAATTGCTGAGCGATTGTTGCAAGAGAAACAGGCAACATTGGAAATTTTGAGGCGACAAGGGGTCATCACAATTGATGTTCCAGCACATCAATTGACAATGGCGGTCGTGAATAAGTATTTGGAACTTAAGGCGCAGTCCAAGATTTGAACGTTAGTGTCAGGAACTAACGCTTTTTCATGAACTGCGCTCAGAATCTTAGCGTTCTGGACGTGCCGGAACTCCAGTTTCTGCGGATTCGTAGATGAGATCCATCAACTCGGATTGGATAATCCCGTTCATCGGACTCGTACGGGGTTCTGCTCTACCTAAAACTGCGTCAATGAAGTTATCGTCAGGCGAACCTGCGGACATATCGTCCGTAATTGGCGGTGGGTCTAATGCTTCGTTGCCTTCCCAGACGCGGATCCAACCGCCACCCCAACCGTCAACCTCAATTCTACCGTTCTCAAACACAAACGCAGTATGTGTCCCACCTGGACTTGGGCAATTGCCACTCACTGCCATCGCAGCGAGAACACCGCTCTCAAACTTGACGTTAATGGAGGAATTGATGTCCACCTCACGGTCTTGGTTATCTGTGTAAGCGTAGACTTCAGCGACTTTCGATTCGACTGCCCAGCAGAGGCTATTCAGAAGGTGTGCGCCGCTATCATAAGCCTGTCCGCCCCCAGAGAGTTTCGGGTTCTGCCGCCACGTCCCTGTCGTGCCACCCTTCCAGCCTTGTGTAATGTAGCCGATGACCAATTCCAGTTTGCCAAACGCTCCGCTACGGATAATCTCACGCGTATAATAAAAATTCGGCGTGCATGGCGTATTGTAACCGATCGTGAGGGTTAACCCCGTCTCTTCCACCTTCTCTGCGAGGGTGTACGCATCTTTAGATGAGGTGACCATCGGTTTTTCCATCAAGACGTGGCAACCGGCTTCAAGTGCCTGCATGCCTTGTTCAAAATGGAGTGTGTGCGGCGTAGAGATAACCACAGCGTCCGGTGAAGTCTCTTTCAGCATAGCATCGATGTCGTCATAAGCACCGGGACGTGGGCTGAGGTCGGACAGGTTCCGATCGATATAGCCGTTCGCGATGTCTGTATTCACATCGCAGGTGCCGACGATTTGCACGTCGGGGTTCGCATTCATTCTTCTGGCGTGGCCCGAAGAGTTTCCACCGCATCCAATCATGGCAAGTCGAATTTTCGCCACTATGTTTCTCCTTTATTTTTTCTGCTCCCAACCTTAAACGATTGGGCTTTCAAACTTAAACTTCGATAAATCGGCAACGCGAATCGCACCGTCGCCGAACACACGCGTAAACGCGTGGCCGCGATTCGACTGCGTTTCACCATGCATGTAACAGACGCTGAACGCCCGCCGCGGAATATCTGTATCGTTCGTCCCGGAACTGTGGAGCATCCAATTGTGGAGTAAAACCACCTCACCGGCTTTCAATTCCATCGGCTCCGGTGTTGCCTTCGCGACGATGTCGTCAATGTGTTCCTGCGTCAAAAAACCGGATCCATTTTCAGGATTGATAAGCCTTTTGTGGGACTGTGGAATGATATGGACACAGCCGTTCTCTATCGTTGCGGGATCCAAAGCGGTATAGATAGTAATCTGCGGGTCGCGGTCGAGGTCTGTCCATCTATCTTGATGCCATGTGAGCTGCGTGCCTTCGTGTGCCGGTTTATTCATAAACATTGCCCGGAAACAGGCAACAGGCGTGTCATCTCCATAAATCTTCGCGCAGACCTCTTGGAAAATCGGTTTCTGGAGATATTCCAAAAAAATCGGATCTAATTCGAGATTCTGGATTTTCCGATACAGCAACGTCGGTCCCTTATGCCCTTTAGACTGCGGTCCCGGTGAGTTTTTTCCGGGTTCTCGGTCGAGTTGCATCATGATCTGGTCATAGTCGAGGGGTGCCTTACCGAGCATGATGTCATCCATCTGCTGCTGGAGTTGTGCGAGTTCAGCATCCGTTGCGACTTGTCCGATGTGCACGTAGCCGTATTCCCAGAAATGTTCCCACTGTTCGTCTGATATATGGTGTTCCATGCTATGCCTCCGAGTTGTGAGCATGTCGCGCTTTCACTGTCCGTTCTTTCTGACTACTGATGGCTGACTGCTAATTGCTATAGTATAACAT
>VXZL01000599.1 GCA_009845505.1 Candidatus Poribacteria bacterium
GGGTGTGACGCTGTTTAACCTTCTGGTAATTTCCAAAAATATTCAAGAAGTTACGCTTGATGAATTCTCGCAGCCCAGAAATCGTCACGACGTAGAGGCGACCGTTGGGTTTCAGATGCTGCTTCGCATCTGCCAGAAAAATCTGTAGGAGTTCTTTACCGACATTGGCGGGAAGATTGGAGGTGATTAAATCGAATTGGATGTCGGGCAGATGGCTAAATCCGTTGCTCAGGAGGACATGGCAATTTGAGAGTTGATTCCGCGCCACATTTTTACCGGCGTAGTCAACTGCCACAAAATCTTTGTCCACCATGTAGACCGTTGCCGTTGGCGTACATTTAGCGATACTAATACCTATGGCGCCGTATCCACAACCGAGGTCAAGACAGATATCATCTTCTTGAATCTCTATATGTTCGATCAATAAGTCTGTACCTGCGTCGAGCCCTTTTGGCGAAAAAAGCCCCCATGTTGTGGAGAAAGTGACAGGAAATCCTCGTAACGCTGCGTGGAACTCGATCTCTCGTGGCGGGGCATCTATTGCCATTTTATCAGCACTCCAAGCGCATCACCGGGAGAATTCCAGAGCAGATCGAACGCTGCTTTCGCTTCGGTGTAGTGAAAGCGATGTGTAATCATCTCAGAGGCGCGAATCTCACCCGCTTTTATCTTTTCTTGGGCGCGTCCAACGATCTGAGAGCGAGGTTCATCGGTCAAGATACCCGCGACAAGGCGTTTGCTCATTATCTTTGAGGAATGCAACGGGAGCGGTGCTTGTTGGTAGAGCGCGATAAGCTGAATCGTACCGAATCGACGGGTCATATCTTGTGCCTGTTCAAACGATCTAATGCCAGCGTAACCGCCAACGCAATCAACTACCAAATCTGCCCCGTTTCCGTCAGTAAGGTGACGCACCACTTCAACCGGATCCGCGTCTTCGGCATTTATGACCACATTCGCACCGAGTTGCGTAGAGAGTTCGCACCGAAGCGGCAACGCGTCTACGGTGATAATTCGAGCCGGATCGTATCCACGAAATACTTGCAGCATCAGGCTACCAACTAAACCTTGTCCCAAAACAACGACAGTATCTCCCGCTTTCACACCAGAGGAGTCTGCCCAAGCGATCGCACTGGTGGACAGCGGCAGGAAAGTGCCCTCTTCAAAACTTACGTCGTCGAGGAGTCGGACGATACGTCCATCGGTTGGGTCGGGTTCGGCAATGACGTATTCCGCATGTGGTGCTACAACCATCACGCGCTCGCCAATGCTATAATCTGTCACTGCTGCGCCTACGGCATCCACCCTCCCTGTAAGTGAGTATCCCATAATTGAGGGGGATACGGCTTCTTCTCGAATGTATCGCCGGAAGAGTTCAGAGCCGCGGCTAATGAGCGTTGTATCTGATTTCACCCGAATCTGACGGTCATTTACCTCCGGTATTGGCATTTCTTCGAGTTGGATGTTGCCAAAACCTTCTGGTTTGGTTACTCTAAACATATTTCTCTTATCAAAGTTCCTTTATGTCTAAAACCCCGGTGCTTTAACGGGGAGTAGGTCAATTCCATAAACGCTTGACTAATTCCTCACGAGTAATGGGTTTATCAAGAGACATCATATAGATGTGAAAAGTATTACTTCTGTCAGAAACATACGCCAGGTGTCGACCGTCCGGTGAGAACGCCGGATGAATAGACACACCGATTTCACCTGTGATACGTCGCTCGTTTTTACCATCAGCATCGATAAGGTAAATCTCCATGTCCCCGTCTCTGGCGGAGACATACGCTATCGTTTTGCCATCAGGCGACACGGTCGGATTGTAACAATCGTAGCGGTTCGGATTGAAATGTTTCTCGTTCTGTCCATCAATATCCATTGTATAGAGCTGATTGACATCGCCCCGAGAGGAGACAAATACGATGCGTTTGCCATCAGGGAAGAACGCCGGGCTTCCGTCATCGGTCTCGTTGTAAGTGATGCGTTTCGGTTCAACGTCGGCAGATGTAATTTGTGCCAGATCAAGCCCATCTAAATTGAGAAGATATAATTCCAGATTTCCGTCAGCATTGGATTCGTAAATTACCTGATTTTCCACCGGTGACGCCCGCGGCACACGAGCACCGAAGCTTACCGGTAAGACCGCCCGTGTAACTTTGCTATGAATGTGGGTCAAGTTGAAGCCAGCGTAAATCGGCGTTGAACCGCTACTCTGGATTACCACTTTAACCTCTCGTGATGATTTCGGTTCGCTGCTATAGAAAATATAGTTCGGAGTTGTAAGAAAGGTGGGGGAACTGTCGTTGAAATCCGTCGTGAACGTCACGCGGCGGCGAATGCGCCCGTTCAAGTCCATCAAATAAATTTCGCCGTTGTCAAGTCGAAACGAGGCAAACGCTATCTCTGTTCCATCTGATGAGAAAGTGGGTGAATAGTTATCCGAGTCCCCGTGGGTGAGTTGTTTACTTTCGTAACTATCCCCAATCAGTTCAGCGATTTGGCGCAAAACCGAGTGATCGGAATTACCGTGTTGAATGAGTCGTAACACGCGGAAGGCAGAGTCTCTATCCCCGAATTTGAGATAGGTTCGTGCGAGTTCAAGACGCGTTGCAGCAAGGGTTTCAGGGTCTGTGGCGTAAAGTTGCGAAGCTTTTCGGAGCTGCACGACCGCATCGGTGTAACGTCCCAATGCATTGTAGGTTTTCGCAAGCAGTATCCGCGCCTCGGCATCTTCAGGATCTATCTCAACAAGGGTCTCTAACCCATCTGCCGCTTCTTGGAACATGCCAGTGTTTAAGAGGTCTCGGTTCTTTTTCAAAACTGCCGAGTTCCCTTGACAGCCAACCAAGAAGATTACGAAGAGAATAAGGCATTGAACTATTAAGCCGTAGTTACGACTGTAAAACGAAGACAAATTTTGCCTGTTTGGACAAAATTTCGTGTTATATTTTACCATAAACCTAATGTAT
>VXZL01000511.1 GCA_009845505.1 Candidatus Poribacteria bacterium
TTGTACCCTAAGATTATTGTCAGAAGCACCGCTTGGCACTTTGGACCCCCGCGAAGATAGAGAACAGGGAGAAAGTTAAATGCGTAAACTGGGAACCATCACAGACGGAATTAGCCGAGACTTTGAATATGCATTGAATGTTATGGTAGAGACCGGCTTGGAATACGTTGAATTACAATATCTCTGGAAAAAACAGGTTGGCGATCTGACGGATAGAGAACTCGGACGCGTCGAGAGATTAATCAAGGAACGAGATTTAAAGGTGTCCTGTATTTCGCATCACAACTTGTCGGCAATCCCCGTGGATACATCTGTCGTCGCGCCTGTGTATCGTTCACACATTAACACGTTGCAAAGATGTATTGATGTTGCCCAAGCCGTCGGCACGAATTTAGTTCGCATTTTCAGTTTCCGAAAAGAGATGGTGCTTTTCGGTGCCGAGCCAATTATCTCCGAGGGGGCATGGTCGATGTTGTTAGAGGGGTTGGAAGAACCGCTGCAAATCGCTGATGACGCAGATATTACGCTTGTCATTGAGACAGCAATCTCCGGGAACGTGACATCGGCACTCCTTGCGAGAAAGTTGATTGACGAATTAGACGTGCCACATCTGAAAGTCCTCTGGGATCCGTGCAGTTCGCTCTATTGTACAGAGGTGCCCTATCCAGACGGTTACGAGGCTATCCGTGAGTACATCGCGCACGTACACCTCAAGGACGGGATTGTGAATTTGCCAGCGGCGACGTTTGATTTCTGTGCGATGCGCCAAGGACAGATGGACCCCTACTACAACGACATTGTGAAGGCGTTGGACCGCGATGGATACGACGGTACGATCTCTTTAGAGAGTGTTTATACGCCAGAAGGCGGCACGCGCGAGGACGGATTCAGAGAGTCTCTGCCAATCTTCATGGAACTCATGGGAAGATGACGTTCATAGCGTTCTCTTTAATCACTGCGTAATTGTTCCAAAACGCTGCTGGGCAGCGGGCTCGCGCCTGAAGTTGCGACACCGTCGTCAACCTGTGCGGGGGTCATCATCCCCGGTACAACACTGGAGACAGCCGGATGTGCTAAGATAAATTTGAGGGCGGCTTGTGGGAGACTTTTTGCTTTGTTTCCAACGATTGATTTCGCTTGTTCTACTCGCTCCAAATCGGCAAGGAACTTCTCACGGGGCCACGTCTTCCGATAATCGTTTTCTGCGAACACGGTGTCCGGTCCGAGCTGTCCGGAGAGGAGTCCTGACGATAAGGGTTGGCGGACGACGACAGCGACCCCTTTTTCGACGGCGGTTTCCATAACGGATGTCGCCATCTCCTGGGAGAGGATATTATACGTCAGCAGCAATGCGGAAACGTTGGTCTCTGCCATCGCTTTGCGTGCGTCGGCTTCGCTGCCGAGGCACAATCCATAAAAGCGAATCTTCCCTTCGGCTTTGAGTGCCTCCATTGTTCCGAAGGCATCATCCCACTCAGCTGCGGGGGGTGGCGCGTGAAATTGATAGATGTCAATGACATCCCGCTTCAAGCGTTTGAGGCTCCCTTCGACGGCTTGTCGGATATAGTCGGGTGAGACGTTGAAGGATGGACGTTCCCACCCGTGGCTAATCCAACCATCAGAGTCCAACTCATAACCGAGTTTCGTCGCGATAACGACCCTGTTCCCGAGTGCGGAAAACGCTTCACCGAGGAGTTGCTCGGCGCGTCCCCCGCCGTATTGGTCTGCGGTATCGTAAAAGGTAACACCGCTTTCAAAGGCGTATCGGAGAAGATCCACAGCCTCCGTTTCACCGATGTCGCCCCATTCCCGTCCGCCGAGTTCCCATGTTCCCCTACCGATTTCGGAGACGATGAGCCCTGTATTTCCCAATCTACGTTGGTGCATTATTTTTTCCTTCGCAAGGCGCGAGTCCTGCGCCGTAATAATATTATGGATCCGAACGTGCCTGCTATTTTATCTTACAACCTGCAGCCTGTGAGAGACGTTATAGGTCAAGGGCTTGCAAGAAAGCGTTAAAACTAGGCGTTGAGAGCGCGGTGTCATGAAGTTGGGTGAGACGCTTAATATCCTCAACTGTCTCAAGCGTTCGTGTTACCGTGTGCATATCAGTGTCAGGGAAGCGCGTTGCAAGGACAGCGATGATGTTTTTGATAGTTGTCTCGCGCATACCTTGTTCGATACCTTGTTCGATACCTTGTTCGATACCTTGTTCGATACCGCGCTGTAAGACTAAATCGTAGAATGGAGACTCTTGCATGATTTCCTCCGATATCAACTTCTGAAAAAGTTGCGGATCGTGTGCTAAACTTCCGAGAAGCGAAAGCGCAAATAAAAGTGTTCCCTGCGTTTGTCCGTCAACTGGTGCTGCTTGTGTCTTAGCAACACAAGCCTCCACCCACGCCTCGGCTGTCATCCCGACAGGAGGTCTCATTAAAGGAGTAAAAGGCAGCAAACCGACAGCAGAGGCGTCTAAAAACGATTGACCGTCTAAGTCAGCGAGGCGGATAACTTTATAGTTGAGACGCAAACCGAGCGTCTCATCCCCATAGTTATAGACACCGGGGTCATTGCGCCCCGCGTTTGGGGCGAGATAAAGCACAAGTGAGTATACCGGCATCTGGTAGCGAAGGATAAGAGAACTCGCGTATCCCAAGACCCGTAGGGGCATAGGGCGGTCAGTGCTATCGCGTGTTTGTATCTCTATGTGAAATAGTGTCACCTCACCGTTAGAACGCCTGACTTTGAAAGTCATATCGTTTTGATGGACTTTAATGGTCGTTTGTTTAGTGTCCAATCGTTGAAGGACTTCAAGGTTCGGCTCGTTAAAGAGCAGTCGCGCGAATTCCGTAGAAAAGCGGTCCATAATGTGTGTGACGATCGGGTCAAATTGCCGCATATAATATAGTATATTTTTCTTTTTCTGAAAAGTCAACAGTTTTTTAGGAGCATTTAGGGGTATTTATAC
>VXZL01000083.1:0-242 GCA_009845505.1 Candidatus Poribacteria bacterium
GTTTAGGACAGAAAAGGTGCATAACGCCAGAAAAGGCGAGTTTGTCTCCTATAGCAGACCAGGACGGGTCAAGTTGGGAAGGCATTATTTTCCTTAGTCTGAGGCGTGCTGACAACAGCATGTGCTAACAGGATGCTTCCTGCTGCCACACCCAACGTCAATGGGGATTTTACACCCACTTTGCCTTCCTCTGATTTGACAAATTCGCGGATTTTATCGCGGATATTTGCTTTCATTTAGAT
>VXZL01000083.1:252-2967 GCA_009845505.1 Candidatus Poribacteria bacterium
CCTCCTTTCTGTTGGTGCTTCTATTCGGTTTCCCAGCGGAATTTCGTTTCTCGTTTGCCGCCGAGGCTTTGAAGTTTTTCACTTATCTGGTTCGTCTTTTCGATGAGAGGACACTCAGTGCCAATAGTCTCAACGTTAAGTCTCAAAAGCGGTTCTGTATTGGATTCTCGCAGATTGAATCGCCAACTACCGTGTTCAGGAATAAATGCGCGTTGGTTGGTGAGGAATCTGACCGATAAACCGTCAATGGGTGTTTCAACGCAAGGGTAATTTCCCCAACAGTCTATCGTCTGCTGGATTGCCTCTATAGCATCTTGTATGTGCTGCTGGGTTTCAAACGAAAAATTAATTTCACCAGAGACGGGATACGCCGATCGGAACCGATTGACAGATTCAGCAAGAGATCTCCTATTCGTGCTTAAATATTCAAGAATAAGCAAGAATGGAATCATGCCGTTATCGGTGTAGAAGTTGTCTCGGAAATAGTAGTGACCGCTCGCTTCCCCAGCAAAAAGTGCACCGACTTCGCACATGCGAGTTTTAATGAACGAATGTCCACATCGGTTGAGCAATGGTGTACCGTTTGCTGTAATAACGACATTTTCTACTGCCCATATAGCTCTTGGATCATATATAACAATATCGCCTCCATCTCGTTGTAAAAGTTTTTCGGCGAGCAATGCTGTAATGTAGCAGCCTTCAACGAATTCCCCATTTTCATCAAAGAAGAAGCACCTATCTGCATCTGCGTCCCACGCCACCGCCAAATCTGCGCGTGTCCGTTTAACCGTCTTGGTGGTTAGCTCTCGATTCTCCGGTCTCAGTGGATCGGGTCTACCTGCAGGTATTTGAGAGAACGTTCCATCGGGTTCGGTGAACAGGTGTTCACAGATTTCGATAGGTGTCTCTGCTAACAGAGGTTCGGCAATTTGTCCAGCAAGTCCGCTATTTGCGTTGATGACAATCCGCTTTCTGCTGAGCTGCTGCCAGTCTACAAAAGAGCGTAGGTGTGCGAGGTATGCCTTCAGAAGTGATGGAGACTGTAGGGAGCCGCGACAGTGCGTTTTCTGTTTCTTAAATGGAACACTGTTCTCAGCAAAATTTCGGAGTTTGAAGAGTCCGGTTTCCGCTGAGATCGGCGTCGCTTGCGGGCCGACTAATTTCATGCCGTTGTATTCCGCCGGATTGTGAGATGCCGAGATGACAATGCCGCCGTCTGTCTGGTAATGTGCTACAGCGAAATAGAGCATATCGGTTGAAATCTGACCGAGGTTAAGGACATCAACGCCTGCGTCTGCGAGCCCTTCTGCGACCTGTTGCCACAGTTGGGGAGAACTTTCGCGAACATCGTGACCTACTGCGACAGTTTTCGGTAGAAAGTGAGCTGCAAAGGCGCGGGCGATTCGATAAAAATCGTTGGGTTCAAAGTCTACGCCAAAAATGCCTCGAATGTCATACGCTCGGAAGATGTCTCGATTCATCGGAGAACTCCGTTTTGGAAATGCTGCTGGGCATAAGCGAGTCGCTCTGGGACCCCAATATCAATCCAATCTACATCGGTTTCCAAAGCGTAGAGATTGGGAACAGACGGAAAAACGTCCCGTTCAATTGAGAACACCGCTTGCTTTTTGGGAAAGGCATCGGCAATTGTTTGGTTAAAAAGATACACACCTCCGTTGATGTATCCGGCGCGGTGAATAGACTGTTTCTCGCGGAAGGCTGTGATTCTCCCATTGCTATCCGACACGATCTCACCATACGGACGAATGTCGTCAACATGCACACTTAACAGGAGTCCCGTCATCTGTTCATGGAAATATCTTAACACCTCTTGAAGTGAGAAGTTGCTGAGGAGGATATCTCCATTGAGGACGAAAAAGGGAGAGGTGTGAATATATTTCATAGCGTTGGCAATTGCACCGCCAGTGCCGAGTTTTTTATTTTCTTTGGCGTAGCGGATCTGCATGCCTTGGTGGTAAGTACCGATGTGTTCATAGAGTGTCTCGTGCAAGTGTCCAGAAGCCAGAATAGCTTCTTTAATCCCGACTTCTTTTAGCAAGTCAAGCTGCCAATCCAAGACAGTGCGCTCGCCAACTTCCAATAGGATTTTTGGAGTCTTTTTACTAATGCTTCCAAGTCGCGTTGCTAAACCGCCACATAAGATGATTGCTTGCATAGTTCCTTTTGCTGTTTTTAGGAGCGTGTCAGCAAAAAACTGACACACTCCCAAATGTAGATAAAAATATGAATAGATACCCATCTTGACTAGAATACTCTTACTTCCAGTTAAGTTCGATGAGCCATCTATCTTTTATTTTTTGTACTTAGGCGCATACCACTGTACAAGAGAGTTCTTCCCCGTGTTTTTCACAAAAAGTTAAACAATCATTGCCACCTGAATCATAACGGTCATTGGCACTAACAGGTGAAGCAAAAATCACTTGAGTTAGCAGGAAAGTGCCGCTTACTATGCCTAAAGACAAGGGTGCCTTGACGACTACTTTTCCCTCCTCAGAAGCGAGGAATTCTCGGATTTTACCGCGGAGATTTGCTTTCATTCAGATTCACCTCCTTTCTTCTACCGGTAATCTCAACCGGCGGATTCACTTCCAAATGGGGACTTAGCCGCAAGAGCGAAAACACCCCTTGGAAATGTTCTCTAATAATTTACCTATCGGCAAGCGTATGCCAAAGCGGTTTCAAGGAGGTTATATC
>VXZL01000439.1 GCA_009845505.1 Candidatus Poribacteria bacterium
GCACTATAGAGTCTGTTATTCATTATACCAAGAGAGACAACCTCGCCCAGCACTTCTGAAGCAACTTGATCCCAACGTCCATCCGTATCCAAACCGTAAACGCCTGTATCTCCCACACCGTAAACTCTGGGACCCGTCACAGCAAAATGATTCATAACGAATTGATTTATGATAATAGGTCTCCCTGTTCTGTCCGTTATCACGCGCCAGTGTTCCCCAGTTTCTGAGACCAAGACGCCTCGGTCGGTCGCGACGTAAACCGTTGAACCGGCAAAGACAATTTCTTTGAAGGAAGTAAAGCCGAGCGGCAAGTTCGGTGTAACATCTATCCAATTGCTGCCTCCATCAAGCGATTGAAACAGGTGACCCTCCCGTTTCCCGACGTATACAGTTTCTCCTGAGACTGCTAATTTGAATCCCTTGTCAAAGCGGTTGTCATCAGACAATTTACCAAGGTCTATCAATTCAGTGTCCGTCCACACTGCGTCACCCGGTCTCCACTTAAAGAGTCTACGATTGTATTCCGCATAGAGCACACCGCAACTCATCGCAAACGCCTTGACTTCTACCCACCTTTCAACAAGGCGCGTCGTCTCAGACAACTGATTCTCTCTCATCCGTTCCGTATCAAAAACTGGTGTGGCTTGAATTGGAATTAGGCTATCGCCGTCTTCAGATAAACGGGAAATACGCAAGTGATGTTCTTCCGGAGAAATAAAATAGAGGATCCCGCTATCAATCAGAAACTTTGAGCTATAATCAAAATCAATACGAGACAGATCTGGCTTTACGGATTTCCGTGAGACCGTTTCAGTATCCACGCGTACTTTTTTCCAAGACCGGCTAGTGTTGGTTGACTGATATACCTCCTCCCCAGTAAATGCATATAATTTATTGTTGAACACAACCAAATCATTTATCCATCTTCCCAACACGCCGTCCATAAATATATGCCACGACTCACCGCCATCCGTTGTGCGATGAATGCCAAAAGCACCCGCTTTATAAAACACTCTATCGTTTACCACCGCAGCGGGTGAACGATTAAGCATAAATAAATTCGTGTCAATTCCGAGAGCTGTCCATGTGTCTCCGCCATCTGTTGATCGAAATTCGTTGGAACCCAACGCTAAGAGTGTTTTACCTGTTGTCAAAAGTCGGACCCCAGAGGGCAGCATCGTCGCGCGATATCCATCTTTCGGCGTTATTTCAGTCCACGATGCTCCCAAGTCCACTGATCGATAAATCCTGCCTGAACTGGGCTCGCCCTTTGGCACTATGGATCTCGCATCCGTTGGTGTCAATCCGTACAGATCAGGTCCCATGCCGACATAGAGATTACTGCCAAGCACTGCCAAGGAGTAGACAGTTCTTGAGTCCCCTACCGGCAATTTCCGCCAAGTACCTGAATCCAGACGGTAGAGACCGCGGTTTGTGCCAGCAAACACCGTCTTTCCAACAGCAGTGATTGCCGAAATCCTTTCGCCTGTCAATCCATTGCTAACTGGATCCCATTCAACACCGCCGTCTATAGATCGGAAAATTCCCTCGTCTTTTAACGCCAAATACATCGTCATATCCGTCGGTGAATGTTGCGTGTATGTCTCCTCGGTGATGATAAGTCCAATAGCCTCTCCGTTTGGACGGACGCAAAACACATTCCATGTTTCGCCTTTATCCATCGAAGCAAATATTTCATTCGTAGAGACGACATAGAGCATCCCGCGATTTCCTACCATCGGCATCAGAAAGTCATCTATCGGAATACCCGTGTTCAGGTGCCGCCATGCTGTCGCTTCCTGTTCTAATTTGTACATCCCCGTTGCTGCAAAAGCGAAGGTCGTTCCATCAGAAAGCGTGTAGATATCGTGGACATGACCGCCAGGGGGTCCGTCTGTTTGTGCCCACTGCTCAGTGGAAAACCTGCGTAAATCCTCTTCGGGATATGTTCGTAAAGTTGCTTCGGAAAACTGCGTGCCAGCACCAACGCTTTTCCCAGGTGCAGCAGACCGACCGAACTGGTTTCGTATAGACGGCTTTGATATAACGTCAAGGACCATAGGCGCGTCAATGATTTCAACCGTCGGTTCAGATCTCGCGTCGAAACTATACGGCTTTTGGAAGCGCTCAAGATACTGATGACTCACGCCTACCAGTAACACAAACAAAATTGTCGCCGCACCGAAAGCTGCCCACGGCACTAAGGGTTTTCCAGTCGGTGGAGGCGTTGGATTAATGTCGGCGACTTGTCGCATAATGCGTGCCGTTAGATCGGCAGGTAACTGCACACCTCCAAGTACATTGCTCACCAAGGATTCTGACGTTTGTAAACGCTCTCGTCCGCGGCGCAGCCGACTTTTCACTGTGTTCACCGACACACCTAAGAAGTTGCCAATCTCCTTCGTCGTCATCTCACCGAGATAGTAGAGCGTTACGACCGTGCGTTCGCTCTCCGGCAGCTTTTCCAAAAGTTTTTTGACAATTTCAGCCTTATGCTCGGCAGTGTCTGTTTCGCGTTCCAGCGTTACGTGATGTGCATAAGAGGCTTCCTCTATCTCTTCCGGGGGTATATTTTCCAACGACTGCATCGACAGCGGTTTGTGTTTTTTAATCCAAGTCAGCGTCAGTCGATCAGCAATCACATACAACCATCCCGCAAAACGCTTAGGATCTTCCAATGTCCCGAGTTTTCTGTATACTCGGAGAAAAACATCTTGAGTCAGTTCTTCAGCATAGTGAAAATCGCCAATCTTCCGCCATATCAGGGCGTGAACCCCCTTTTGATGCTTCTCGACTAAGGCGTTGAATGCCGAATCATCGCCTGATAAAATCCGCTGTATTAACTGAACATCGTTTTCCAAGATGAGAGACCTCCGAACAATAAGGCGGTAGAATATAAGAAACGGTGAAGTGCCACCGTTTATTCAGACCACAATTTAGCAAATTTTATCCAAGTTTTTT
>VXZL01000666.1 GCA_009845505.1 Candidatus Poribacteria bacterium
ATTTTGTCCAGTGGATTTGAGCCCGGCTCCCTTTTTATAATATCCATAATCGTCTTCTAACCATGAATCCAGTACTTCCTCTTCGTCTAATTCAAATTCACCAATTTGGGCAAGTTCTTTATTTTTTGCCCAACAGAGCGTGTATTCATGGGTTCCGGCAAACCCAAATTCATCGTTGTTGCCTTTAAGATTCATGACAGTCGGTAAGCAGGCAATAAAATTGGGTTCATAAAAAATCTCGTTCATTAGCGCGTGTAAATGATGTACCTCGTTATCATCAATCGAGATGAAGATCACACCGTCCTCTCGAAGGAGTTGATGGAGGAGACAGAGGCGTGGGTACATCATGCAGAGCCACTTGTCGTGTCGAGAAAGATCTGTGGTAAGTGCGCCAACCGTTTTGCGAAGCCATTTCTGGATTGTTGGATGGTTCACATTATCATTATAGACCCAGCCTTCGTTCCCGGTGTTATACGGCGGATCAATGTAGATGCATTTGACTCTACCAGCATAGTAAGGTAGGAGTGCTTTGAGGGCGAGGAGGTTATCGCCTTCTATGAGGAGATTTCCTGTGCCGAGGGGTTCATTTTCCGTTCCAAAGGATCGGTCGCGGTCGTGTGTCAGGGTGTGTATTGGCACTTCGTCGTGGTGATTGATGACGGCTTCTTTTCCGATCCAGTTGAGTGTTGGCATATATGCGGTTTCCTGGTTATCTGTTAGGACGGACGCAGAGATTCGCTAAAACAGTTGAAGAGTTCGTCGCCTTCTTCAGGAGAAATATCCGCGGGTTCTTCGTTTCTTGAAAAAACGGATTCAAAATCTTCTTCCGCTAACAAATTGTCGATCGTTTGACAGATAGTCTTTTCAGTAAGTTTGTCAACGATCATCATGTCAGATGTCCAAAAGTACATCCCGGCAGCGCATTCACCCGTTTTTTTGTACTGCTTCATCAAAGCCTCTATGTTTTGAAGGGTAAAAAAGACTGCAGAGAAACTCTCTCCATTAGGAAAGGTAACGTAAACATCAACATTATCATTGTCTGGATTAAGCGGGACGATTCCATTATAAATCGTCAATTTATAGTTTTTGCGCTGAACAACTATATAAGGCTTGTCCATTACCAGAGATTCCTAAAATTTCAATTCGCTCCTGTGATGGGGCTGTCCTCAAAGTCGCAGAACAGACTTACAATTCACGCGGATTGAGAGGACAGCCAGACGCTTTAAGCAGCAGGCACCTCAAGCGCAGCATCCAGCTGATCCATAACTTTGTGGAACGCTTCAACGTAATAGGACATCAACTTGAAATCGTTGGGTGGATTAACATCGAAGATATAACAGTGGGAATCGATGAACGCAACGGCTCGCGGGTAGTCCTCGGTCTTATACTCAACCGTCGAGTTATTGCACCGCCACGGACAGCCTGTGCCGTAGCCGATTTGGTTTTGGAAGATCTCTTGAGATGGCACAGGAAGTCGTTGCCACTGTCCCGTTGGGACCCCCTCGGCGCGTAGTGCTGCTTGGACTTTTTCACGCATCGTGCGAGCGGAGATGTCTAATCCCAATGCCGTCGGATCAAAACCGATGACGTAGTTGTAATACACCGGCTCACACCCTTCTGGGGTCACAGGGGTTTCGATGCCGTCAATTCCGCTTAGATGCATTGTGAGATACTCGCAATTTTCGAGGCGCAGTGCGTTGTTTGCATCCAATCGTCTGAGCTGGCTACGGATGAATGCCTGGCTGAACATATCGCCGCGATACATCCATCCAAGTCCGTAGGCATTGTATTCTTGCTCTTCCCTTTCCCTACCGGGTACGACGATTTCTCCGAAATACTGTAACAACGCTGCCCGTTCGTGAATTTGTTCATCATTCGTTGTGAACAGACCGCCTTGACAGCCGCTGCTCAAGGTCTTCGAGGCTTGTGTGCTATAACCCGCGGCATCGCCAAAGGCACCACACAGTTTGCCGTTATAGCGCGCCCCATGCGCTTGGGCAACGTCTTCAATGACCTTCAGATTGTGCTTTTTTGCAATCTCCAGAATCGGGTCCATATCAGCAGGCATGCCGTGAATATGAACCGGCACAATCGCACGGGTTCTTTCGGTAATCTTCGCTTCAATCGCGTTTGGGTCAATACAATAGGTTATTGGGTCAATATCAACAAAGACGGGGATAGCATTGTGGTGAAGGACGGCTGCCGCGGTTGCCCAGAAAGTAAAGGCGGGAATGATGACCTCGTCACCCGGCTCAATACCGACCCCTGCAACACAGAGATGTAACGCGGCGGTTCCGCTGTTGACGGGGATGCAATACTCGACCCCCATGTATTCCGCCCACTCGTCTGCGAGACCCTGAGATTGAATTCGCTGTTGTTCGGTAATCTTTTCGGAGGCGATCACCTCGGCAATCGCGTCTTTGTCGGATTGGGTAACCTGTGGCCAGGGTTGAATTAGTCCATTGGGAACAGTTCTTTTGCCACCAGATATGGCGAGTTTTGCTGCCATAAGTGAGCTCCTTTTTTTTAAATTCCAGATAACCAACACGCTGTCCACATACGCACCAGCACAAGGATACGATGTGAAACACAACGCTCTTTGTGTAAGGCTTGCGGAGCCCTTCTAAATTGACTATATATCTGTTAATTTTGGAAGGTGTTCATCTTCATAGATAATAATGAGCGTACCAACGAAATGCAGCAACGGTGCTAAGGAATGATTTTCTTCCCCATTAACAAGATTCAGCAAATCGTCTAACCGTGCTGCAAGTTCTTGATATTCGATCTCTGTCAATGAAACAGGTATATGCGTTTCGTTTTGGCCCACAAAGTCAATTAAATCGCACAATCCTTCAATAAAGGGTCGTAATTCGCTTGTACCACGCGGGTGAAAGGCGATAGGTGCCTTAATTGGAGATACATCTCGCGTGGTTTCCGTTTCGGGAACCATAAGTTACTCC